>CAZQDP010000009.1:0-12690 GCA_964592375.1 uncultured Eubacteriales bacterium
GCAATAATGCATTTCATTTGTTTTCCCCTCTTGTGTTTATTGATAAATGTGATATAATTATACTATAATTATGTCTATTTGTCTTTACACAAATGCATAAATTATTTGTACGATTGTTTAAATAATTGTTATGGCGGTGATGAAATGCTGCAAAAGGTAAGTTTTAGAAATCAATTGCGTATTACTGGAATATATTCGCTTCACTACTGCGAGTTTTCCAAAACATTTGCTGCTCAGGGAGAGTCGCATAATTTTTGGGAAATCAATTATGTGGATAAGGGTGAGCTTTATATACAGGCGGATCAAACCAAGCACTTGTTAAAGCAAGGGGAAGCGATTTTCTTTAAGCCCAATCAGTTCCATGCATCCCATGCCAACCATGCTTCTTCTGTCAATATATATTTAGCAAGCTTTGAAATCAATCATCCTGCTATGCAGTATTTTGAAGATAAAATTTTTAAGCTATCACCAAAAAGCCAGACCATTCTGACCGAAACCTTGCGGCTTGTGAGCAATGTATTCGAAGTTCCGTTTGATCACCCCTCCACCTCACTGGTGCGTCTGCGCAAGGATTATGACAAAATGTCATTGCAACTCATACGCATAAAGTTGGAAGAGTTTTTAATTAACCTCATCATGGAGGAAAAAAACATCCCCATTCCCGAAACAAAGCATAATTTCACAGACAGCGCCCAGCATAATATGGTAAATAGCTTAATCAGGCACATGGGAGAGAATATAACAAAAACCATCACCATCGAAGAATTGTGTGCGATTGCAGGAGCAAGTCGCACGACCGTTTCTACCTCCTTCAAACGGGTGACGGGTTACAGTATTGTGCAATATTTTAATCAATTAAAAATCCAAGAAGCCAAACGTCTGATACGAGAGGGAAACTACAACCTCACCCAAATTGCGAATATGCTAGGGTATCATTCTCTGCATTACTTTTCAAGGCGTTTTCACCTAGTCACAGGCATGTCTCCTGCCATGTATGCCGCTTCCCCCATGAGCAAAGTAAAGTAAAACCGCCCGTTTTTAGCAAGATTGCAAAAACGAGCGGTTTTACTTTTAGGATACGCTTGACACTATTCTTTATTTTAGTGCTTCTTTGGCTGCATCAAAATCATAATCGGATGCAACGCTGTTGATTTCCTTTAATTTTGTAGTCTTGGGTACATTTTCAGGGATTTTGAGCAGTTTGTAAAATGCACCGAGTTCTGTTTGTGTCTGTTTTGCGGCCTCTTCAATGGTCATATACCCTTTGATTTCTTCTATTGATATGACTTGACCTTCCGCCAGCTTTTGTGGTAGCACCTGATATGCCCCCAAGCTTCTGGTAATAAAAATGGGCACGAAGAACAATGCCAGTGCCAAAACCATTGCCACGATTGGCTTTATTCTCCTTTTCCCCGCTTTTAGCTCCAAGGCTCCTTTTTGGGGACAGCTGAGCACACAACTTTGGCAGCTTAAGCATTCCGCGGTTTTAACCTGCTCCAAATGCTGCACATCAATATTAACCGGGCATGCTTTGGAGCACATGCCACAGTCCACGCATGTATCACTGTTACGCACCACCTTATACGGACTGATTTTTCCCACCAGACCATACAAAGCTCCCATAGGGCAAAGGGTTTTGCAGAAAAATCTATCATAGAAAATAGAACCGATTATCGTGATAGCAAGAATAATAAGACCCACTGCAGATTCTGCCCAAACGCTTGCAATCCCTTCAGAAAGGTGGGCATATGCAGACCACGGATCATAAGGTACCACCCAAAGTCCTACGGTTTTCCACGCATAGAATACCGTGAAAAATAGTACAACATATTTAAGATACCGGAGCGGCTTATCTATTTTTTCAGGCATGGTAAGCCTTTTCCCAAATATCTTTTTCCCTATCATGCCAAAGAATTCCTGCAATGCGCCAAAGGGGCAAAGTAGTCCGCAAAAGCTTCTGCGAAATACAATGGACAAGAGGAGTGTTACCCCAAATAAAATCAGTGTTCCTGAAAATATTTTACTGATAAATGTTCCGGTTTGAAACAAGGAATATAAGCTTTCGAGCCCACCGAACGGACAGATGGCATGGATGGAAGGAAAAACATCACCACCCACTTTTTGATGCAATACCGAAACGATGGTTATCCAGATGATGGAGAATGCAAGTACAGCCAATCGAACCCCTTTAGCCCACTTATTTTTCATTAAAACACCCCTCACAATAGAAAGAGGTACATCGCACAGCTACTTGCCGGCGTCTCCTGCATAGCCATTGAGACTGCAGGTAGAATTTGCGGCACAATGCATAGAAGGCTTTGCACCTCTTTTCCTTTATTTATTGATTAACTCCTCTGCAACCAATGCCCTTGCCCTGACCTTTTGTGCAGCCATTTTCGCCTTTGTTGCCTCCCATGCCCTGTCCGGCACGGTCGCCACAACCAAAACCTGCACCGCTTTGTTTCCCGATGCGCGCGCTACCGGTTCCATCACAGCGTAATTGGTTTTCCGTCATGCGGCTAACAATTTCATCCGCTTGCGCTTGAGTTAGCTTGCCATCTGCCACCCGCTTGTCAAGGATTGCTTTTTTCTCGGTCATCATTTGCTCTTTAAACGCTTCCGATACTCCTGCCTGCCTTGCAATTTCTCCATAGGTTTTCCCTTGCTGCCTTTGGACTTGTAGCTCCTGCGCAGAAATACCTGTTAATTCCGTTGCAATTTCAGCAGGTGTCTTTGCCATAGCAGCATATGTTATGCTAACCGCTCCCAATATGCCTACCGCTAAAGCCAATGCGATGATTTTCTTCATTTTCATTTTCATTCACTCCTTTTCCTTGTTACAGTTTCCTATACAAGTTTAGTATAGCTTATAAATGTGATGAAAGTTTGATGAAAGTCTAAACAATTAAAGGAGTTTTATGCTTCATGCATCCGGAACCATACGGTGGTGCCCACTCCCAACTCGCTTTGCATACCATAGCGCCAGCCGTGGGCTTCTAAGATGCTTTTCACAATGGCAAGACCAAGACCTGTGCCTTTCCCGCTACTGCCTTTATAGAACCTATCCCAAATATGCGCAAGCTCTTCCTTTGCAATTCCGCTTCCCGTGTCCGCCACCGACACCGTCACCTCTTTGTCTATATGTTCCATTTGAATGGTAATGCTGCCCCCCCTTTTGGTATGCGCAATGGCATTACCAATGAGATTATATAATACTCTCTCTATCTGCTCCTTATCGGCCTTGACCACGACCACCTCTAGGCCTTGTAGCTGAATTTTTAGCCCATTTGAAGCGGCGATATGTTCATATTTTGCCACAATATCCTTTAAAAACTGCGCAAGCTCAAACTGGGATGGAAAAATGTTTGTGCTTCCGGATTGGAGAAGTGATAGATGCAGCATATTATCGACCATTTTACCTAGTCTTACCGTTTCTTCGATAATAACAGTTAAATTCTTATCTCTTTTTTCTTTATTTTCTCCCGATACGTCCAGCGTGGTTTCCGCATAGCTTCGAATGAGTGTCAACGGTGTTCGCAGTTCATGAGACACATTGGCAATCAAATCCTTTCGCAGTGCTTCCACTCTTGATAAGGACTGAGCCATATGATTGATGGTATCCGTGAGCTGTCCGATTTCATCCTTTGCCTTTAGCGCAATACGCGCATCATAATTACCCGCAGCAATTTGCTCTGCCGTTTTTGTGATGATACGGATTGGTTTTGAAAAAATGTGTGAAAGATAGGTTGCAAAAAAAACGGTCACAAAGAGTAGCACAATGGTAATAATGCCAAGCTGCCGTTTTAAAATTGCCACCGTGTCCCGAATGGGCGCCAGCGGTGCGCTGATAATAAGCGCCTTTTCCACTCCCGCATCCCCCCACATGGGCAAACCAATAAACTGAATGGTGTTTCCAAATCTTGGATGTGTAAGTTCTACGGTAACCTCTTCTCCCTTCAGCACACGATCAATGAGCTGGGCAGTGGCACTATTTCTCATCATGGGCATTTGCATGGGGCTATCTTGTATTGATGATTGATATAAAATTGTTGCATTTTGATCTAGTAAAAGGATGCCCGCGTTGTTCTCATAGGATAAAAGCTCACTTATCCTTTGTGCTTCTTCCTGATTTCCCAAGGAAATGTGCTGCGCAATTTCGCGCCCATGCTTTGTTAGCTGTGTCAATTGAATGCCGGTGTAAAAATTCTCTAAAAATACGATTTGAAAAAGCCATAATAAAATCAGAAGCAGGGCAGCAAATGCCATCATCCACACCCAAAGTCTTTGTCTGATGCTTTTCATTTGCGCTCACCTGCTTCAAATTTATATCCTGTTCCCCACACGGTCACAATGAAATTCCGATACTTGCCTAGCTTTTCACGCAACATTTTAATATGCGTATCCACCGTTCTATCGTCCCCTACAAAATCATACCCCCATACCTTACGAAGCAAATCATCTCTTGAAAACACATTGTCGGGATGACTTGCCAAAAAGTAGAGCAGTTCATACTCTTTGGGCGTAAAATTAATTTTTTCATTTTCTATATATACATTTCTCGAGGCAGTATCTATGCGCAAGTCATTCCATTGTATTTGCTTTGGCTGCGGAGGGTTACTTCTTCTGATGATGGCTTTGATACGCGCCAAAAGCTCCTTTGGACTAAATGGCTTGACCATATAATCATCCACGCCAAGCTCAAAGGCCAAAAGCTTATCATATTCTTCCCCTCGTGCTGTGAGCATAATAATGGGCACATTGGAGCTTTTTCGCATCATTTTGCACACGCTCCAACCGTCCATTTGCGGCATCATCACATCTAAAATGACCAAAGCGTATGAATGCGCCTCAAAGTAAGCCATCGCCTCTTTGCCATCTTGCGCTTTGTCAATGATATATTCTTCTATGCTGATATATTCTTCTATAATATCGCGCAAACCTTTTTCATCATCCACAATGAGAATTCTATCATTTTCCATTGCCCCACTCCTTTTTGTGTTTTTTTACATTTTATCACAATATTGGCGCAGTGTAAACAGAAAAATGGCTCCCTTTGCCTATTTCACCTTTAAAAAAACAAATAGCTCATCACTGTAAAGTGTTTCATAGTCTTCTTCATGCATCAGATAAATGCTAATAGCATCTTCCTTTCGCATGAGTACATGCGTTATATCGTATTTTTTAATCAAATCCTTATAATGGAGCCTTCCGGATGTAAAATCAACATAGCTCGCAAAAATATCTTCCTTCTTATTCACTGATTTTAAAAATATCTCACATCTCGAGTCAATAAATGTTTTTATCCCATGATATTCAATAAAGCCACCAGATTCAAAGTCATTGAGCAGTCTCATGCTGGAAATATCCACATGCAACGAAATATAGTCCACTGCCCCCTTTGGTTCGAAAATTCTTGCCTGCTCATGAAAATTCATTTGTTTAATGGCAATCATGGCGATCACGATGAAAAAAATGGCCACATAATTGACCATTCGTTTTCGCACGTCCGAGAATACGGCTCCGAGCGAATGGTTATCCTTCAGATAATATGCAACAAACAACATCGTCCCCATAAAAGTGATGGACAAACTGCGGATAGAGGAAAGCCCCATGAGAAAGGTGCCCGCAAGTAGCAAGACATGCCGAAGGCAGGATTTTCCTTTGCTTTTGATGATTATCACGATACCGATAATCAGTATAAAGACCACAAGCCCCAAAGGACTTTTAAAATCGGGCGTGCTCATTTCATGAATGTTTTCATTAATTAAATCAACGCCATAGGACCCAAATAAATAGAACATATTTGCACTGCCATATGGATTGCATAGACCTGCCGCAAAGGATAATACCATGGTTATCACCAGCGGCAAAGCACCATAACCATGCGCCCATTTTATTTTTGCAATACCATCCAAAATATAGGGCAACATCAGAATAAAAAATAAAGGCCACATGGCTGCATGAAGATTGACTAGAAGAATAGACAGCAAAACAACCCATGCTAAAAATCTCATTCTCTTTTCTGATATATATTTTTCAAGAAAATAGATTTCAAGCAGAAAAATAAGCTGAGAAAAAATTTGTGGTCTGGGCTGAATAAGTACGCTTGTGAGGATACAAAAAGTAAGGGTTAGCACTTGAGCCATGGGCACGTTGCGTAAGCTGACCAATTTGCAAATTTGATACATCATAAAACAGCTTGCGATATACACTATCGCAGTAAACAAAAAAATGCCAAATGTGCCCATAGCCTCATGTGCAAAGTAAAAAAGAAGGGTTGACAACCATTGCTGTATGCTTACGCTTAGCCCTTCGTGAATGGTAAATGGATCTATTGTAGGAAATCCGAACTGGGAAATATATCTGCCAATATTTAAAATCCAGTAGGTGTCGTTCTGCATAACCGGATAAAAAAAACCATAACAAAGGAGAATGATAAGCAGAAAAAAGCCTTTGTCTTTTAACTTATTTTCAATAAAAAGGAGCTTTTCCATATCAAAACCAATCCTTTATACAATATCTTGTGTATCACCCTCGCCATTTTCCTCGTCTATGAGAATTTCCTCCATTGAACTGGTGAGAAGCTTTATAATATTCCCTTTTTCATAGGTGAGCATCGTCAGCGCACTTTGAATATGCTCCGTGACCAAATCAATATTATGTTCATGATTTTGACTGCACTCATACACCTTTGCCTGAGAGTCCGCAATCATTTTTCTTGTTTTGAATTTAATTTTGGTGATGGTTGCATGAAGCTCCTTATTCTTTTGCGAAGCCGACACTGCATGTTGCTCCAGTCTTGCATTTTGCTCTGCAAGTACATTCCGCTCGGCGGTGAGGATGCTGTTTTGGCTGAGAATTTCATCATACTGCGACCGAAGCTGTTCATTTTCGCTAACCACAACTTCATATTGCTCCTTTGGAATTTGCGTGTTTTTTACAGTTTCTATTTGCCGGGTTAGGTCTTCAATCCTTAGTTCTAATTGCCTTTTCTCCTGGCTTATCACTGCATTTTCAGCGCTGAGCTCTTCACATTCCGCACTTCTTCTACTGTTTTGCTCTTCTTTTAGCAGTTCATTTTCTACCAAAAGTGCTTCATAGCGCCGGCTTTGCTCTTCGTAGGCTATGCGCTGCTCCTCCAAGATTAAATTCTGCTGTTGATTTGCCTGCATCTCCATTTGCTCTTTGCTTTTCTTTTCATTTTCAAGTGTCAGGATATCTATTGCATTTTTTAGCTGTGCCATCTCACTTTTGGTCTGCTCATAAAGACTCATGTATTTATCTCGCTCCTGCAATAACATGGCGGAGGAAGATGCATACTCTTCCACTCTTTCGTTAAAGGACCGCTCTGCATGTTGCAAGCTTTCCCTTAACACCAAGATATACTGTGTAACCTCTTTTGGTTCAAAGCCTCCGAAGGTGCATTTTTTAAACTTTACTTCATTTTTTGGTGCGTCTATCCGCAGCTCACCTAATTTAATTTGATTTTTTTCGTCCTTCATATGTCCTCTCCCTTTCGGTGGTACATGTTTCAAAGGTTAAAATATCTCCCACCTTAATTTGTTTTTCCTCTGCTTCTTTGGCTTCAATTTCCAAAGCATAGACTGCGTTTTTTCTATATGCACTGATTTTCCCCGGGGGTATATTGTCTTCTATGGAAAGCACCTGCCCCTTTTCTGACAAGAAAATGACGTCAATGGGATATCGCATCCCAAAAGTATGCACCTGCTGACAGGGTGATATGAGCATTGCATCAAAGTCTTGAAAGCGCTTATATCCCACCAGTCCTTTCAATCGGCCAAAGAAGGTATTTGCAATTTTGACTTTGTGATACATCTCCTTCGCCTCTTTTAGCACCTTGGTATATTTCATGCTCTACCTCCACTTCTATTTTGTAGTAATGATAACCGTATTCGTTGCCTCGTCCCATTGTACATCAACACCCAAACTCTCAGAGATAAACCTCACCGGCACCAGCGTTCTATCACCAATCACGCATGGAGGTACATCCAGCTGTGTGGAGCGTCCATTTACCATCGCAATGTGATTGTCGATGACAAGTTGAATAATCCTCGTGCCCAAAACGCCTGTCACCATTTGCATATCTTCATTCCAATATACAGTAGCACCCAATCCCTCAAAAATTGCTCGAACCGGTGCAAGCACCCTGCCATTTTGCAAAATGGGTGGCTGGTCCATTGCCAGCGGCGTGCCGTCTATTGTAATTGATATGGGTTTTTCACCTGTTGCTTCCGCATCTGTTTTTTGCTTTTCTTGATTATCCGCCGGCGAATTGTTTGGTGCTTTTCCTACGATGTTTCCATTCTCATCAATCAGCTCGATGCCCTCTACCTTAATGGGGTTATTTACCACAACCTTACAGGTCCTTTCCAGTCCGCCATCGATGGTGGTGGCAATAAAGAGACATTCCCCCACAGATAACCCCTTGGCTTGGCCGGTAATTGGATGAATTGTAGCCACCAATGGGTTTGTAGACTTCCATCCCACACCCTTGACGATTGCATAATCCGGCAAGGCTCTGCCGGTGAGCTGCTTAATTTCTCCAACGGAAATATCAAGGTTGCTATTGCTGATTTCAATTCCGGTAACCATAGATTTGATATGGATTAGGCAAGAATCTCTGATATTTGGCGACTCCTCCGAAATCACAGTGAGAATAATATCAGCTGCCTGATTTGCAACTACGTAAATAATATTGTTTTTCATGCTGACCGGCGCTGATGCTTTCCCGTCCGGTGTGGTAGCAGTCAGTTTGAGTTTTGGAATGACTGCATTCTCCGGATACACTTTAAATAAAAACCATCTATTCTCTCCTACATTCATGGTTACCTCAGAATCGGCCAGTTCAATAGAAGTCACCCCTACCTCATAGGATATGACCGCAACCTCCACAGCCGCTTCTTTATTACCGTCCTTGGATAGCGCCCTGACAATCGTCACCCCAACAGCTACACCCGTGATCATTCCATCACTCCCCACAGATGCAATTTTGGGATTGTCACTTTTCCATGTAACAGATTTTTCAAAGGCCTCTGCCGGCAAAACGGTGGCTGTAATCATTTCCTTATTGCCTTTTAACACTGTTATTTTATTTTTATTGAGCGTAATTCCCGTTACCACATTTTCCACTGTCACGGTGCAAGAATCCGTATGCTGTCCGTCCACAGTCTCCACAGTAACCTTCGCACTACCTGAGCCAATAGCTTTGATTTTGCCATTTGAAATGGTAAGCACATGTGTATTGCTCGATATCCATTTTACTTCCTTTAAAAATGCATCTTCTGGCAGAATGTTTGCTTTGATGATAAATTCTTCGCCTACCTTTTTGGTCAAAACATGGTCCGCAAGCGCCACATCGGTTACCGTTGAAGCTACCCTCACTATGCAGGAGGCAGAAAATCCTCCATCCTTGGTGGTCACTTTTATCGTGGCATAACCCTCACGAATGCCTTTTATGATTCCACCTCTCACCGTTGCAATGGTGGCGTCACTTGTTTCCCAGGTGACTGTCTTTAAAATTGCATTATCCGGCAGAACGCTCTCTAATATTTGATCCGTTTGCCCTACCTTGATATCCAAATTGCTTTTACTAAGCACAACTCCTGTCACGGTGGTGCGCACATACATTTTTGCCTCTGCAGAATATATTGTGCCATTATTCACTGCCGTAGCTTTGATAATGACAGCCCCCTCTGCGACCCCAATCACTATGCCGGCATTTACAGTAGCAATTTTACTGTCCGTGGTTTCCCATTTTACATTAATGTCGGGCGGCAGTTGTTTTTCCACCATATACTTGATGATTGCCTCTAATCTATATTTTTCGCCAACGCAGATAATAATATCCGCATTTTCTTTTGTAATCGTTTGCGCTATGGGGCATTGTGTTCCAATGGAAAGAAGTATACAAATGAGAATAAGCGGACTGAGTGTTTTTTTCATCACCAATTTCCTACTTTCTTCAAAATACCAATCTTTATGTATTTTGCAATACATTTCTACTAATTAAGCCTGAGCCTACTCACTATTTGTCAAATACCGTCATCACCTGCAGGACGGTTGGACCAAGCAAAATAATAAATAGCACTGGAAGAATAAAAACCACCAATGGAATCATCATTTTAACGGGGGCTTTCATTGCCCTTTCCTCTGCTTTTTGCCTGCGAACTGCTCGAAGCTGCTGTGATTGCAGGCGCAGTACATTCTTAATGGGAATGCCAAGTTGATCTGCTTGAATGATTGCACTGACAAAAGACTGAAGCTCCTCTACCGTACTGCGCTGTGCTAAATTTTTCAGTGCCTCACGCCGAGGCCTTCCAAGCTGGATTTCAGAGAGCAAAATCCCCATCTCGTCCACAAGCGGCCCCTCCAGGCGCGCACCAATTCTCACCAGTGCCGAATCAAATCCAAGGCCTGCCTCAATGGTTACACTAAGTAAATCCATGACATCGGGCAGTTGGCTTCTGATTGCATCCTGACGAGAAGAAATGCGAAATTTCATAAAATAAATGGGTGCAATAAGGGAAATAAGCACGCTCAGGATAACAATGAATATTTGAATGGAAGTATCGACAGGCAAAAGAACGGATATAATGAGTGCCGCAACAATAAATGCACATGAAAACATCAGCTTTGCGGCATTAAATTCATTTGGCGTTAATTGAATTCCCGCAAGCTTTAAATTGATATCCGTTTTATTCTTGTCTTTTCCTTTATTTTTTGGTAAAAAACGCGATATGTTTTTCATGATTGCGGTAAACATAGGAAACAAAAACCGCTGGGCAAAAGGCTTTTCTAACTCTTCGTCCAACTCGTGTTTATAAATGCCGGTAATGGAAATGAGCCGATTTCTTTTCATATCCGATAATTTGGCAGGATGCAAAAAAGTTATGAGGATAATGAAAAAAACAAGCAAAGAGCTACTCCCTATTAATAAAATCATTTCAATTCACTTCCAATCTTGCGGCTAAAATTTAATATTGACAATCTTTTTAATAAATAAATATCCGATAAGTTCCAAAACACCTGCAGCAATAAGCATGATAACGCCTGCTGTGGTATCAAAAAATCCACGTACATATTCGGGATTGAGTAGCATAAAAAACAGCAGAATGAAGATGGGCATAAACCCAATGACCATTCCCGATGTTCTTCCGGTTGTGGTCAAAACCTTGATTTCGCTCTTGACCTTATATCTTTCTTTGATGGTCGTGGCAATATTAAAAAGAATATCCGATAAATTACCGCCGGTCTGCCGCTGAATGAGCACGGCGGATACAATCATTAAAAAGTCTTTACTGCCCAGTCGCTCGCCCATATGATTGAGTGCTTTATCAAATGTAATGCCAAGTTTCAGCTCACGAAGTACCCTGGCAAACTCTTTTGAAATTGGCTCGGGCATTTCATTTGCAATGCTCTCGATGGCCTGATTGAAGGTGAGCCCTGAGCGCAGGCAATTGCAAATTACCGCCACAGCATCGGGAAGCTGCTTTTCAAAAAGCTCCACCTGCTTTATTTTTTTTCTGTGCAGGAAAAACGGGGGTAGGAAAAGCCCAACCAGCAGAAAAGCCAGTGCCACAATGATGTCTCTTGATATAATCAATGCGATACTAGACGGAACAAGCGAAATGAGTGACCATATGACAAGATACTCCGAAGGACGTATCAGAACGCCAGATAACGAAAGCTCAGATGCGATGCTTTTGAAAATTTTTAGCTTGGTGTCTACTCTTCTCTCTCTTTTCATTTTATTTTTCTTTTTGACTACCACTTCTCCCATACTGCCTGAGGTAAGTCTTCCCATACGACGATTCACTGTGATTTTATCCCGGTATAAGAACTGGGCGGCGGCCACAAGCAAAATAAATAGGGTTGTCATCACCAGCGCCGTCACGATAAAAATATTCATATCAGCCGCCTCCCTTCACTTTTTTTCATTTATACAAAGCACTACATGCATTCTATCCCTAAGCGCTATTCGGCAAACCAATCATCGCTAAGCTTAATCCCATTGTTTCTGATTTTTTCTGCACAGTGCGGAACAACACCGCAACTTTTAAATCTGCCTTTAAATTTTCCCATGGCATCCATTTGCCCGTCTGTTTCATATGTAAAAATATCCTGCAAGAGAATGGTATCCCCTTCCATGCCACAAAGCTCCGTGATGTTGACTACTTTGCGAGTACCATCACGAAGTCTTGCTTGCTGGATGATGATATCCACAGCGGAGGATAATTGGTCACGTATTGCCTTCACGGGAAGTTCCATTCCGCTCATGAGCACCATGGTTTCAATTCTGGATATGGAATCTCGAGGGCTATTGGCATGAATGGTGGTCAGTGAACCATCATGCCCAGTGTTCATAGCTTGCAACATATCCAAGGTTTCTGCCGAACGAACCTCTCCTACAATAATTCGGTCCGGACGCATACGCAGAGAGTTTTTTACCAGGTCGCGAATGGATATCTGCCCCTTCCCTTCCAGATTTGCCGGCCGACTTTCGAGTGTAATGACATGATCCTGCAAAAGTTGAAGCTCTGCCGCATCCTCAATTGTTACAATGCGTTCGTTATCCGGAATAAAGCTGGATAGTGCATTGAGGAGCGTTGTTTTTCCACTGCCAGTACCACCAGCAACAATAATATTGAGTTTCCCCTTGACACACGCCTC
>CAZQDP010000009.1:12790-44482 GCA_964592375.1 uncultured Eubacteriales bacterium
CACTGCCAGTACCACCAGCAACAATAATATTGAGTTTCCCCTTGACACACGCCTCTAAAAAGGCCACCATTTTGCTGGAAATAGAGCCGTATTCAATCAACCCTTTGACGGTAATGGGCTTTTTTGAAAATTTTCTGATGGTTATGATAGGGCCCACAAGCGATAGTGGCGGAATTACTGCATTCACGCGAGACCCATCTTGCAATCTTGCATCCACCATGGGGCTTGCCTCATCGATATGCCTGCTAATGGAGGATACAATGCGGTCTATGACATTAAGAACATGGTCATCATCTTTAAAGGTCACCTCGGATAGTTGAATTTTTCCATTCTTTTCTACATAGACCTTATACGGTCCGTTCACCATAATTTCAGAAACGGATGGATCCCGCAGTAATATCTCCAGTGGCCCATATCCCACTACCTCGTTGAGCAAATCATCCGATATTTTCGCTCTGTCAGTGCGGTTAATTTCGGTTGCCTCCACATCAATGATATCTTCAATGATTTTTCTAATTTCCTCATTGCTTTCACTTTTTGATATGATGATGCCATTTTTATTAATAATATTAATGGCTTCTTGGTGTACTTTTTCCTTTAAGTCGGCATGTATATCAATATAGCGCCCGACCGGTTTATTTTCCTCCTGGGCCGCATTGCTTTGCTGATTTTGTCTTTGCATTTCCATTTTTTCTAAAAGTCCCATGGAGTTTGCTCCTTTTTCTCATTAATTAATGCTATTATCAATGGCCGCTACAATATTCTGTTTCAGTTTATAGAGCTCTTGGGCGATTTTCGTACGTGGGTATTCAATCACAATAGGAACACCTTTGTTGTGGCACGTGAGTGCTGTTTTCATATCAAAGGATATGGTGTTGCTCACCTTTGTATCCAAAATACGCTGCATATCCTTCACGGAAATAATCCCATCTGTAATTTTATTCACCACAATTTGAACCTTCTCCTGCTGCTGCAAGGATTCCAATACACCCATGCTGATTTTCGTGTTACGCAGCGTTGAAATGTCAAGCCCGGATACCATGAGGATTAAATTTGCACTCTCGAGCGCTGCTATTGTAACATCGTGAAAAAAAGGTGCGGTGTCAACAATCACATAGTCATAGTACGGTCTCATGGTATTGATAATGCTGATAATGTTTTTGGCTGTTACATATTCTGCATATTCCGGACTTTTAGGAGCGCATAGCAGGCTAACGCCCGAAAAGTGTAGCATGGTAAAGCGCTTGATCACATCAATATCGGTGGCGCTTTTTTCCTGCACCAGCTCTGCGATGGTATCCTTTGAATCCAAATCAAAAAATACATTTGCATCTCCAAATTGCAGATCCGCATCAATAATTGCAACTTTCTTTCCCATTTGGGAGAGCATCACACCAAGATTGGCGGCAAGTGTGGTTTTCCCAATGCCACCCTTGGCACCAAATACAGTGATTACCCGTGATTGCATATTGGCTGTAGAGGTGTTTGTGTTTTGCAGTCTGGTTTTTTCAAGCTGATAAGCAGACAAAATGGCATTGGTAAGTGCGTCCGGCTCTATAGGAAGCGAGAGCATTCTGCGTACACCGACATGCATGACTTTCTCAATGGTATCGCCTTCCAATTTTGCACTGACCATCAAAATGCAGCAACCCGGCATCGTTGTGTACATTTTTTCAGCAATTTCAATTGCTTCATCATACTGCGACTCGCATTGCAAAATCACTGCATTTGGCTTAATACTCAGCACCTTTTCCACCGCCGAAGCACCATACCGTGCATAACCCACGAATGCAGTTTCTTCGGATACAAGAAGATTTTTGATTTCAAATATTTTATTGTCATTGTCGCCGACAATCATTACTTTAATTTTTTCCATCACCAAACACCCTTCCTTTTATTTTATGGTGTATATGTAGAGGGGGCAATCGTTCCCTTTTCAAGCGCCGACCGCAAAACCAATCGATACTTCCCTTCGGATAACACATAATTGATCTTCACAAGCTCTGCATTGGGAACAAGTAGCGTAACCGATGTATACATGCCATCTGCGCCGGTCTCCTCCTTGCCCTGCTTTCCACTTGTATCCGCTTTTATGCCCGTTGCCAGCACTTCAATATTTTCCGCCACAACCTGCGAGATAATCGCATTTTGCGCAAGAATACCTAAAATATCTACCCTGTCACCCTTTGCTATAAATCCGGCCACACCAATGAACTCATCCACCTTCACGGTCATGGCTTTGTAGCCCTCCTTAATGGAATAAGATAAGAGATCATTTTTTGTTTCCGGGCCTACAATTCTTGTGGTCAGTATCTGTTCGCCAGGCTCCATGCCCTCTTTGGCGATGCGTCCCTTTACTTCGTCAATACTTGTAACCGCTAACGCATTCACCACATCCACAGGCATTTTTCTTTCCTCGATCATATCCGAGGTGATGATTGTGTTTTTGATTATTTGTTTGGTAGCTACGATAACTGCTGAGGTATTGGATTTTAAACTGTTTTCCATCGAACGAAAGTATTGATAGACTGCAAAACCTGTAAACACAGACAATGCAATGGCAATAGCAATGAGTTTTTTCACCTTTGTTCTCCCCTTTAAATAGATTTTTATTCTGTCAGTTTTATGCTATACAATCCATAATCTGCTGTTGTTCCCGTCCCTTCTCCCGAAGCCTGCCCCGCGGTTTCCATGTTTAGAAAGGAACCGGTAATGTATCCGGTTTCACTCTGCGCTTCAAGTACAAATGCGGCAAATCCCTTCACTGTTACCGTAAAGATATTGTTTGAGTATACAACCACCTTGGCAACCCGAGGACATTCAGGATCAAAGTGATCGGCGGTGCAGCCCTCTCCGCCTGTTAGTGCTCCGAAATGGGTGCAACCATTATATCTTGTGGAAAACCCACTATAGGTGGGCCCCACCATATTTCCATTTTCTTTGAGCAAAACATCTCCGATGCACACTTCGCCGGGATATCCATAGGCCAGCCAAAGCCGATAATCACTTGCCCCGCCGCCTGTTCCGTCCAAATCCAGTGCGCCAAAAAATCCGTTTGTCGAGCCACCACTACCATATTTGAGTGTAATATGCGAAATGGTTCCATTTTCTATGTAATCCTCCAATGTGCTTCTGCTAATCCCCAAAGGGGTCACACCCTTTGCTCTTGCCGTAGGTGAGAGTGATACTTGCGCATCCTTTGTAAGTACAAGGGTATTCACCCCAATAACCTTTGCAAAATTCATTTCAAAGCTTTTGGATGCAGTAACCTTTAAAGCCGTATATCGACCTCTTGAAAGACCGGATAAAACTACGTCCCCCCTGGTCAAATCGCTAAATCCATTTTGCTGTGCATAATAGATGGCACTGTCCTGGATTGCATTGATAAGGCTAATGTCATCTTGCGCTACAGGGAGCATTCTCCCTGCTGAATATACCGCTGCATCTGCTGCCTTCTGTAGCCTTCCGGATTGAAGATATGCCAGACCAATATCAATTGTGAGTGCCGCCAAAGACAGAATAACAACAAAAGCCACAGCAACGATAACAATGGCTGATCCGCTTTCATTTTGCATCATGTGTTTCAATCTATGATAAATAAGGTTTTTTTTCATATTTATTCCACCTTCATCATGCAGGTAGATTTTAAATTCAATGTTTGTCCCGTTGTAAACAACCCAACAATGGGTGTGAGTACATTCACATCTCTATTCACTGCAATAGTCACATTCCCAAGGCGTGGTTGGCTTTGGTTTGAAAATGTAATATTCACAATGATATTGCTTCTGATATTGGTTGGTGCTAAGGACTTGGTGTAATTGGTAATAACCGTTGTGGCATTTGCATCCACCGCATGAACGATGGCATATCTGGCTCCTTCTCTGGCAAGGTGATCGATAATATTTTGATTGGTATAGAGCCACCCGAAATCAATCATACCGCAAAGTAGCATAATGATAATAGGCAATGTGATGGCCAGCTCAACAATTGCCTGCCCATCTTCCTCTCGCGCCTTTTTTATGAGTGTTTTCATCCTATGCCACCTCATTTTCCTCATTCCAAAATTGCTCATGCTCTTTTAAACATATAAGCCATAGAGCAAAATTGTCTATGGCTATATGTTTCATTTGACACTTTGTCTCTTCATCAATTTGGGGTTGATGAACAAGCTTCTTCCTTGGGATTTTTAGGTATTCATTGTGTTCAATACATTGTTGAACATATTGTTGATTACCGGACCGAGCAGCCAAATGGTAGCGATAACCGCTACTGCAATACCTGCAATGATAATCCCATACTCAACCATACCCTGTCCTTCTTCTTCTTTCATGACTCTTACAAACATTTCCTTCATTTTGTTTTCCTCCTCTTAATTTTTTTTTAATATGTAAAAAGTATTGTACCCCTTTACAATTGGTTTAACAAATCGTTGAATATATTATTAATCACCGGCCCCATCAGCCAAATGGTAGCAATAACGGCAAGTGCAATGCCGGCAATAATAATGGCATATTCAACCATGCCCTGTCCTTCCTCTTTTTGCATTGCCATCATCAAAAGAGTTTTCATTCTCTCCCTCCTACCTATACAAACATGGTTATTCTCATTACCTATGGAAATACAATCCCAAATCAAAAAACATGGTTTTGCTGTTCAGAATACTGATTGCTAAAACCGTTAAAAAACCGGCTGCCATAAACGGCCCTAACGCTACTTTGGTTTTAAAATTTCCTTTTCTAAAAACCACCATGTATAATGTATATATTAGCAAAATGGCGCTCATCAGAACAACTGCGACCAAAAAATTATATACTCCCAAATAAAGCCCAACCACAGCGGCGAATTTCACATCTCCCATTCCTGCCCCTTTATTAAAGAATGCCGGTAGCATAAACAGAATAAACCCTACCACAAACCCAATGATATTGATTTTCATTTCACCGAGTGAGTGATGAAAAAGCGCTGAGATGGCCCCTACAATCAAAATAAACAAGATAAGTTCATTTGGTATTTTTCGAATTGTTATATCCACAACTGTCAGTACAAGACAAGTGCAAAACATCAATGCGAGCTCTACAAAAGTCAAAGTAAATCCGCTTATCATGGCCGAGGTAAGTAAGCCAAGTCCACCTACCGCTGCCCAACATGCCGTATGGATGATGCTACCCGAGAAAAAGACCGGAATATTTGCCGTAGTCCTCTTTTTAATGAGGAAAATCGATAATTGCTCTAACAAAATACCCACAGGTAGTCCGGATAAAAATATGGTGATAAGGGTACCCATTCCGTGCCTCCTTTGCCGTTTCTGCTTTGTTTACATAATACCATGTTTACTCGCCTTGTTCAATGCAAAATATTTTCCTCAATACGCTGATTTTCCTTGTTGTTACCTGTAATTTCCCTTCCCTTTTTCAAAAATTTTTACAACCATTTCGCTTGTAAAAAACAAAATGCGCAACTCTTTTACAGTTGCGCATAATACCCTCACACTAAAACATTGCGGGAAAAAATTGCAACTGGCTGTCATAGATTTTTAAGTCGTTAGACCCTTTAGCTTTGCGTCGCTACCTTTCGGTAGGTTTGCCGATATTTAGTTTTGAATATATAATAAATCGTCGTGATCCTTTGGTAAGAAAGTCATTTCGTATGCTGCAACAGCGTTTTATTCATCCCTTCATTGAACCCAAATCATATCTACTTAGTCTTTTTAGAAAAACTTGTAATAAAATAAAAAGCAACGTTCTTGCCGTTGCTCAAATAAACATTTATAAAATATAAACATTTGATAGTGCAACTGGCTGTCATGGATTTTTTAAATCGGTAGACCCTATAGCTTTGCGCCGCTACCTTTCGGTAGGTTTGCCGGTATTCAGTTTTAAATATGCAATGTGGTACAGATGAAGCGTTGGTAGAATAAAATTGCCGTAAGTGCTGCGACCTTTGCATATAAAAGTGTGTAGATATAAATAAAATTGCCTCGTATGCTACGCTTTTTGTGTATAAAACAAAAAGCAACGTACATGCCGTTGCCAAACAAACATTCATAAAAATAATGAATATTTAAATTGCAACTGGCTGTCTTAGACTTTTCAGTCCTTAGACCCTATAGCTTTGCGCCACTACCTTTCGGTAGGTTTGCCGGTATTCAGTTTTAAATATGCAATGTGGTACAGATGAAGCGTTGGTAGAATAAAATTGCCGTAAGTGCTGCGACCTTTGCATATAAAAGTGTGTAGATATAAATAAAATTGCCTCGTATGCTACGCTTTTTGTGTATAAAACAAAAAGCAACGTACATGCCGTTGCCAAACAAACATTCATAAAAATAATGAATATTTAAATTGCAACTGGCTGTCTTAGACTTTTCAGTCCTTAGACCCTATAGCTTTGCGCCACTACCTTTCGGTAGGTTTGCCTATTGAATTGTTTTCATTGTACCACATGATTATTCGTTTGTCAATACCTTTTTGATTTTTTTATTTATTTTTCGATTTTTATTGACAAATGTGGCAAAATTGATAGCAAGCAATGATGAAATGATTATTCCATTTAATAATAAGGGCTTCATAAAGGCATATATTGTTACCTGGTGGGCGTTGACACTGAGTGATAACAGTGATATAATTTTAACCATGTTGCAGCGTAGCTGCTCATAATACTATAGCATAAAGGATGGACGTACGCTATGCCACGTGACCATATTTATATAAAAGGTGCCAGAGAGCATAACCTGAAGAATATTGATGTTACCATCCCGCGGGACAATCTGGTGGTTTTAACCGGCCTATCTGGATCTGGAAAGTCCTCCCTTGCCTTTGATACGATCTATGCAGAGGGGCAACGCCGCTATGTAGAGTCTCTCTCCTCATATGCGAGGCAGTTTTTAGGGCAGATGGAAAAGCCAGATGTGGACCATATAGACGGCCTCTCGCCTGCTATCTCCATTGATCAAAAGACCACCAATCGCAACCCCCGCTCCACGGTGGGTACGGTTACTGAAATATATGATTACTTAAGACTTTTATATGCGCGCATCGGTCTTGTGCACTGCCCACAGTGCCATCGGGAAATTCGCCAGCAAACCATTGACCAGATGATCGATCGCATTTTGTCAATGCCCGAGGGTACAAGGCTCATGATTATCTCCCCCATTGTGCGCGGCAAGAAGGGACAGCACGAAAAAGTACTGGAGGATATGCGTAAAAGTGGATACCTAAGAGTCCGCATTGATGGACAACTTATGGAGCTGACGGAAGAGATTGTTTTAGAAAAGAATAAGAAGCATACCATTGAAACGGTTATTGACCGTCTGGTAATAAAAGAAGGCGTAAGGGGTAGACTTGCCGACTCCATGGAAAGTGCGCTGAAACTTGCCGGCGGTATTGCTGTTGTGCACATTGTGGATGGTGAAGAAATTCTCTTTAGCCAAAATTATGCTTGTGAGGACTGCGGCATTAGCATTGAAGAGCTTGCTCCTCGTATGTTTTCTTTCAATAGTCCCTTTGGTGCTTGTCCTGAATGCTTGGGGCTTGGCTTCCTGATGAAGGTGGATCCTGACATGATTATTCCCGATAAGACGAAAAGCATCAAAGAAGGTGCCATCAATGCAAGCGGTTGGAACAATATTAGTGAGCCGGATACCATGGCCCATATGTATTTTTCTGCACTTGCCAAAGCCTATGGATTTAGCCTTGATACCCCCATCCATAAACTCAGCGAAAAGGCGCTTCATCTTCTGCTCTATGGCAATGGCGGCGAAAAGCTGAAGATGCAGTATGAGCGAGGCTACGGCTCTGGCACCTATTACGCAAGCTTTGAAGGGATTATTCATAATTTGGAACGCAGATATAAGGAAACCCAATCGGACTGGATGCGCTCAGAAATCGAAGGTGTAATGAGTACAAAACCTTGCCCCGTCTGCGAAGGTGCAAGGCTGAAAAAAGAAAGTCTTGCCGTTACCATAGGCGGCCTTAATATTCATCAGTTTACCCTCAGGCCCGTGAGTAGCATCGTTGCATTCATGGACAGCCTCACCCTCACCGAGAGAGAACGAACCATCGCCACCCAGATTATTAAGGAAATCAATGCTCGAATCGGGTTTCTTTTCAATGTGGGACTGGGCTATCTATCCCTGGCAAGAAACGCCGGCACTTTATCGGGCGGAGAGGCACAGCGCATACGGCTTGCCACACAAATTGGTTCAGGCCTCATGGGCGTTTTGTATATTTTGGACGAGCCCAGCATCGGTCTTCATCAAAAGGACAATCAGAAGCTACTTGAAGCATTAAAGGGTCTTAGGAATTTAGGCAATACCCTCATTGTGGTGGAGCATGATGAAGATACCATGTATGCGGCAGATTGGATTATCGATATTGGCCCCGGTGCCGGAATTCATGGTGGTGAAGTGGTGGCCATCGGCAAGGTGGACGATATTAAAAATAATGAGCGTTCCATCACCGGTCAATATTTAAGCGGCAGAAAAAAAATCCAAGTTCCAAAGGAGCGTCGAAGCGGCAACGGAGAATTTATTACCGTGCGAGGTGCCACGGAGAATAACCTTAAGAATATTGATGTGTCCTTCCCATTGGCCACTTTTACGGCAGTCACCGGCGTGTCGGGCAGCGGAAAAAGTTCCTTGGTCAACGAGGTGCTCTATAAGGTATTGGCGGCACAGCTCAATCGGGCAAGAACCCATCCCGGGCAGCATAAGAGCGTAGAAGGCCTCCAGTTTGCGGATAAGGTTGTTGATATTGATCAGTCTCCCATTGGCAGAACTCCTCGTTCCAACCCTGCGACCTATACCGGCGTGTTTGGAGATATCCGGACTTTGTTTTCTCTCACGAATGATGCAAAGACAAGAGGCTACAATCCCGGTCGTTTTAGCTTCAATGTGCGTGGCGGGCGCTGTGAGGCTTGCACGGGCGACGGCATTATTAAAATTGAAATGCACTTTCTGCCGGATGTGTATGTTCCCTGCGAAGTATGCAAAGGCAAACGATATAATAGAGAAACCTTGGAAGTGAAATTTAAAGGAAAAAGTATTTATGAAGTGCTGGATTTGACCATTGAAGAGGCGTTATCCTTTTTCGGCAATATTCCTAAAATTCAAAGGAAGCTACAAACCCTCTATGATGTGGGCCTTGGCTATGTAAAGCTTGGGCAGAGCGCCACTACCCTATCCGGCGGAGAAGCCCAAAGGGTAAAGCTTGCCACGGAGCTTGCAAAGCGAAGCACCGGAAAAACGGTGTATATCTTGGACGAGCCAACAACAGGCCTGCACATGGCAGATGTTCATAAACTGATTGATGTTTTGCAGCGCATCGTGGATGCAGGCAACACCGTCATTGTGATTGAACATAATTTAGATGTCATTAAAACCGCAGACCATATTATCGATTTAGGCCCAGAAGGGGGCGACGGCGGCGGAAAAATCATTGCAATCGGCACCCCAGAGCAGGTGGCGGCTAATAAAAAATCCTACACCGGGCAGTTTTTAAAAGAGATTTTGAAGAACGCAAATAAATAAAAAAATAAAATGCACCCTAAAAGCTGCCACGCAGAAAAACCGCGCTCAGCTACTTTGGGTGCATTTTTTTATTTGTTTCGCCCAACGCTGGATAAAATCTGGGCCCCATCCATGCCGCTCCATACAAAAACTTTCGTCAAGACCACTGCGTCCTGTGGCATGATAAGACTTTGGTCGGAAGAATAAGTACCATCGCCTGCATAGGGCATGACCTTTAAATAGATTAGCTTTCCCGTGCTGTCATATGCCGCCATAATCACACTTCCGGCGGCGCTTCCCGTTATTTGTGCCACAGGATACACCACCTGCCCCGCCACAGGATTTTCAACCGCACTCCCTCCGGCATCTCTAAAAGCAACCGTATTGACTAAAACAGGCACAGACTGCTCAATTTGCACACTGCGATAATTACCCACCGCTTCACTGGTGAGTAGCGCTCTGCCGTACACCCTTGCCATTTGCACACTGCCATCCACCCGCGCCGTGGCATTTCCGTTCACATGCACCATTGCCGCATGAAACCGTTCCCAGCCCTGCAGCTTTTCACTGCCGCCATCAATCAAAACGCCATCCGCAATCACGCTAACGATTTTAGGGCCGGCATCCATGGTGATTACAAGGTGTGTATTCGCATTCTTGATTATGCCGCTTTGCGTGGTTATGGTCGTCGAATTTGTGCCATCCCCCATTGTGATGGTAAGCCCCTTTGATGGCCCACTGACCTTGATTTCGATTCCTTGATTGCTTGCGTTTCGTGTGCTATATAAGGTTTCACCACCCACAAGACCACTTCCATCAACGGACAGCTCGATGCTTGTGCCGGTGGCCATATTATGCACACTGCCCAAATCGTCATTTTTGATGACAAATGGCATGAGAGGTGGAACTACAAAAGCGCCGCCACTTCCCCTATATTCTGATTGCAAGCCGGATAAAGCTTTATGACTGAGCCCAAACTGATTGATGAGTGCATTCATCAGTGTGGAACTAATCTCGTGGCATCTTGCCACGCTTTTTTGCGTTTCGGTGATAAAGTATTTCCCATCTTGCATCACAAGATCGGGATAGCTCATGCGCACCGATTGCGTATCATCATACAATAAAACCTCAGGCTGTCCCCATGAAATTTTCTTACCCTGCGGAGAGTCTACTTCCTGCCCGATGCACAAAAAAGCAGGGTTTCGCCCTTCATAGCTTTTACCGCCATGATTGTGAAACCAATACAGATACTTACCGCCGCCGATGTTCCAAACGAAATTGGCGGCTCTTGGGTGCTTCATTAGCCTACCGTCCGAATATGCCATATATTGAGGCGCATCAAAGGTATGACCGCCATCCCTGCTGTAGCTGTAGACCGGATGGCCGTCTGTGCTTCTGTACACCACAAACAAGGAGGAATCAGACAAAACCACATAGCTCTGTTCCTCGGAAATGGGTCCGCCGCCTGTTGGCGTTCGAAGGCCTATGTTCCCATCCGGCAGTGTATCCCAAGTAATCTTGCTCGGATCGCTCTGTGTTAGAATATTACCGCTTTTAAGCAGGCTGCCTTCCGTTTTTTCCAAAAATCCCGCTCCGAATTGCCCCACTTTAATCAGCGGTACATATGCATCTGCTCCGACGGAAAATGGTTTGCCCACATTCCAAAAAAAGCGGATGGCTCCTCCATATGGATTGTCTAAATCGATTTGAAAGGCACGAGAAGGCACATTGTACCGCTGGGGCGACCAGGTAAGCCCATTGTCATCCGTATATCGGAATACATAATAACCAAGTGTATCCACCCTTGTTGTATAACTTCCGTCTCTTTGTAGCACCTGGCGCAGATTATCGGTGTTGTGATTATAAAATGCATAAATTCTGCCGGAAGGCACCTTCAAAAGCACTGCATACGAAGATTCCGGTCCGGAGGGATTGGATGGCTCCACATCTCTCATGTCTTTCCAGGTCTTCCCATTGTCGCTCGAACGCACAGAGATGACATGCTGCCCGGGCGTTCCCTCACTGCCCGGTGCCGTAGTTGTTACGCATAGCCAGTTCCCATCGTTTGTCTTTACAACAAACGGTTGATCCGCATAGGCTTGCGCTGCAATCTTACTTCCGGTTGCTATGTTGCGTCTATCCACATATTCGCTGCTGCTTGCATGATAATACTGCCCTATTAGGCTACTTTCCTCCGCTATCATCCCAAGTTGTGCACTCCATATGGTTTCCTTCGAAAGCATCTCGCCCAGTGCGCCTAGCGGCACAAAGGTATGCCCATCTTTTCTTTCGGAGGCAGTGTCCATGGTCATAACCGTTTGCGCTCTTGTATACGATGCGCTGTTGTCCTCAATCACGCTCACAATGCCATCGCAAACAATGGTGGTTTGTGCATTTCCAGGACTGTAGGAGTAATCCGCTCCAAAAAATTCAGCGGCAAAATCAGCCGGAATCATCAGACTGCCTTGTTTAATATAAGGAGAAATACTACTGTTTTGCGAGCAAAGCGGCAAAGAGATGCCCCCTGCTAAGGCAGTAGGGTTTCCCGGCACAAACACAATGGCGCCTTCGGATTTTTTTTGCTCATCATCCGTTAAAAGTAAAGTGGTTGATGGAACTGCAATATCCTTTGCCCGAGGCTCTCCTGTATACACCTCCACGTTGTCGATCCCAAAAGTAATGGGGCTCGACTGTGAGGTGGATCCCGAAAAATAAATATTGGAAATACCATTAACGCTTTGGTTTCTGAATGAAAATTGTTCTGCTGCTTTTTCACCATTGATATAGATTGTAAATTTTTTTAAGGAAACATCAATATCGGCAGTGATCCTGTGCCATACACCGGCACCCAAAGATGCCGAAGTTGTAGTATTGACAGATCCATTAAACGCACCAAAGCTTGTTCCTAAAAAAGTAGAAATTGCCGCCGTCGTATTGTTGTCTGGGGTTGCGGGCACGTCATAAACATAAAAGATCGGGTTTTCATTTGTTGTGGCAGGGCGCATATAGTCAAAAGCAATGCAAAAACGCCCCGTTTGCCGTGCAATGCCAAGGTTTAATCCATAGATCCACGTGTTGGTTAAGTCAGTGATTTCCAAGTACTGGTTGCCGTTGCCCCTTTTTTGGATCGTAAGGGTGCCTCCGGATGCTATGGTTGGGGTGAAAATAGACGAAGCATCCCCAACCGGATGAGCGTCAAAATTAAGTTCAGTTATATTTTCCGCCAATACAGTCGGCCTAGAAAGCATCATAAAAATGAATAGTCCACAAAGAAAAACGCTCTGCCTTTTCACCGCAATCCCCCCATATTCTGTTTGTTATTGCCCGATAAGCACCAAAATTTTTTATACATTATTTAATATCGATCTTAAATACGACGGATTTACAACTATATTTTGATGAAAATTACTTTATATAATAACAATCATCTTCCCATTTTAACTGATTTTCATCAATATACTGCCAAATCTTTTGATATTCATCTTCGTTCCTAATAATATGATCATAAAAATGAGCTTGCCATATCCCTGTAGGGAACGCATTACATGCGTTCCGCTCTCTTTTGCGATTTCGTATTGCCTTCGTGATAGATGATTTAAAAATTTGTATCATTTTCGATAATTGTGATTTTGTGGGGTCGTCATTCGGAACGCATGCAATGCGTTCCCTACATATTGTGATAATCATATGAATATGATTAGGCATGATAACATATTTGTCAATGCTTGTTCCATCATATAAACAATTTAATTTTTGAATATTTGTCTTTATCATCAGTCCATATTCATTCAATATCATCATGTAATCTATGATTTTGCCAAACACCATTTTACGGTTGAAAGTGCATATTGTGATAAAATACGAACCATTTTGCGAATAATCAAACCCCTTTATCCGCATCTTTTTTCGTTTCGGTAATTCCAAAAATATCACCGCCTCAATTCACAAATCCCTGTAGGGAACGCATTACATGCATTCCGTTTTATATATGCGTATTCGGAACGCATGCAATGCGTTCCCTACATATTGTGATAATCATATGAATATGGTTAGGTGTTACTACATATTTGTCAACGGTTGTTCCATTATATAAACAATTTGCAGATCCCCTATATTCCGTTCACCCCGCTACGATCTCCCCTGCTCCGCCTAAAATATACTTTGGCCGATAGGGAAATACTTTAATATTTTCCATATTAGTAACGCCTGAGAGCACGAGTACCGTATCAATTTCCGATTCAATGCCTGCAATAATATCGGTGTCCATGCGATCGCCCACAATGGCCGCATCCTCCGGCTCAACACCCAGCATTTTTATGCCGGTGCGCATCATCAGCGGATTTGGTTTGCCTACATAATACGCCTGAGCGCCGGTGGAAAGTTCAATGGGCGATACAAGGGCACGGCATGCAGGAATAATATTGCCGCCTTCTCCCGGACCTGTCAAATCCGGATTGGTGCCGATGAGCTTTGCACCTCCGAGTACATATTTCACCGCACGCAAAATGCTATCATAATTATAATTTCTAGTCTCTCCGATAATCACGTAATCCGGATTGACATCATTCATGCTGATACCGGATTCATAAAGTGCATTGAGAAGCCCTGCTTCGCCGATGACATACGCACTGGAACCGGGTGCCTGTGCTTTGATAAAAGCGGCAGTGGCAAGAGCACTGGTGTAAAAATGCTCCTCCGACACATCAAGTCCCATTCGCATAAGCTTTTGCCGAAGCTCACGGGGAGAACGCTCGCTGCTGTTGGTTAAAAATAAAAATCGTTTATCCTCATTCGCAAGCCACCCTACAAATTCAGCAATACCTGGCAAAAGGTGGTTGCCATGGTAAATGACACCGTCCATATCACACAAAAAGCCTTTTTTTTGATGTAAGTTCTCCAAATTCATCCATCCTTATAATATGTATTTAATTAAGATATAAAAATCCAAGTCTTTTCATTACTTATTCTCATTATACCATAGTAAAAAAAATAAAACAATATTTATTATTGCTATTGGCATTTTAAAAAAATTGTGATATAATGCAATTATTCCGAAGTAATCATTTAATGAAAATATATTGGTTTTAAGGAGGGAATTTTTTGTATAGTCTACCGGAAGATAAAAGCAAGGCATATGTAAAAGTTCCCGTGGCTTTTATCGAAAAGTATCTTCCGCACGCCAACGCTAACTTTGTGAAGGTGTATTTAACAGGATTATCTCAGTGCGGCTGTGAATTGCCTCTTGACAATGCAGGCATTGCTGCGCTTTTAGAGCTTTTGGAGTCGGATGTCGCGGCCGCTTGGCGGTATTGGGAAAAAGAAGGCGTGGTGGTTATCCGTTTATCTCGGGATAATAAGCCTATCATAGCGTTTAAGGATTTATCCTCCCCTCTCATTCGCACCGCTCCGTGCCGCCCCTCGTATACCAGCGAAGAACTTTCTCAATATATGCAGACAAATAGCAATCTGCGCGAGCTTTTTTCCATTGCCCAGGGTATTTTGCAAAAGCCGCTCAATTCCAATGATTTATCGATTATTTATAGTTTTTATGACTTTTTGTGCATGCCGCTTGACGTGATTCCCATGCTGCTGACCTATTGCATGTCGGCAGGAAAAAAAAGCATGCGTTACATTGAGAAAACCGCCATCGGCTGGATGGAGGATGGGATAGATACCGTAGAAAAAGCGGAGCGTTTTCTAAAGTCTCGTGAGGAGGAAACCCGAAAGATTAATGGGTTGTGCAATGCCTTTGGCATACAGGATCGGCGGGTTACTGATTCTGAACTGAAATATATGCGCCAATGGCTATTCTCCTTTCGTCTTCCGATTGACCTTATCCGTACCGCTTACGACATTTGCGCCATTAACACAGGCAAGCTATCTTTTCCCTATATTCACACTGTTTTACAAAGCTGGCATAAAGATGGCATTACCACCTGTGAGCAGGCTAAAAAGCTGAAGATGGAACCTAAAAAAACGCCAGAAGCCGCTACACCTTCCCCAAAAGCAAGTACAAAATTTAGCAATTTTACACAGCGCCCAATTGAAAGCAAGGCTTATGATTATAAAGACCTTGGTCTTAAATTTAAAAAATAATATTATACATATAAAGGGATGAGGGCACATGAGCTATAATCAACAAATATACAATGATGTTGCACGGCGTTATCAAGAAAAGCATCTTGCCGCTTTGATTGAAGCAGATAATCGGCGCGCGAAGGTATACGCAAAGGTGCCTCGAATTGAAGAGCTTGACCGACAAATCGTTGAAAATGCTTCCAAAGTGACCCGCCTTGCCTTGTTGGGCAGTGTGGCTCCTGAAGCGGCTTGCGAGGAGATTGCAAATGTTAATAAAATTTTACAGGATGAAAAAATCACCTTGCTAGTCACCTGTGGATTTGATGCCGATTATCTATCGGACCCTTTTGAGTGCGAGCGGTGTAAGGATACAGGTTACATTGGTGGTAAGATGTGCCGTTGCTTTCAAAACGAGCTCTCTGCCGCTGCCTATGGGGCCTCAAATATGGCAACTTTTTTAGATAAACAAAATTTTGAGACCTTTGATATTTCTTACTATTCGGATGCTGTTGATCCCTCTTGCGGTAGATCTCCACTAGAGCAAATGCAAGAAGTGCTGCGGCGGTGCATTGCGTTTGCCGTCTGTTTCTTGGGTAGTGATACGCAAAGCCTGTTTATGTACGGCCCTCCGGGGCTTGGCAAAACCTTTTTATCCACTGCCATATCCAAGGACCTTCTGGATAAAGGCTTTTCTGTGTTTTATCAAAGTGCTTCTAAAATCTTTTCCGCACTGGCAGATAGCAAGTTCCGCCCCGGCAGTGAGAATTCGGATGCAGTTAGTTTTATGTATTCGTGTGATTTGTTAATCATTGATGACCTTGGCACAGAGTTCGTCAATTCCTATACTGTTTCCGCTTTTTTTGACATCCTCAGCAGTAGGATTACAAGCGGTAAAAAAATGATTATTAATTCCAATTTATCCTTGCAAGAGATTGAAGGGCTGTATTCCGAGCGCATCTCCTCTAGGCTTTTGGAATTTGAAATCCTGCGTTTTATCGGGAAGGATATTCGAATGATCCGTTCCTGCATCTAAGCTTCTTTGCTTTTTTGCATTACAAAATGAACCCCTCGGTTATTCAGTAATCCCTAAATTAACGCAAATTTCTCTGTTTTTTTTATTGATAATGTATCTTGAAAAACAGTTTCATTTCATATATGATATATATAATATAATGTTGAGGTTATGCTCATTAAGTTTTATATACAAAACTTTTTAAGCACTCGGCAAATAAAGGAGGAGTTTACCTTGTCAGAAATATCAGCTATCGTGTTAGCTGCGGGCGAAGGTAAAAGAATGAAATCCGGCACTTCAAAGGTTCTGCATCAAGTGTGCTTTTACCCGCTTATTCAATGGGTGTACAATGCAGCAGAATGTGCCGGTGCCCAAAAAATCGTTACTGTTGTAGGGCACTTAGCAGAGCAGGTGAAGGAATGTCTCGGAGAGGATAAATCCTATGCTGTGCAAACGCACCAATTGGGCACAGGTCACGCTGTCATTTCAGCAATGCCCCAATTGGACGATGGCGGATGCGTGATTGTATTATCCGGAGATGTACCGCTCATCACCGCTCAGACCTTGGAATCGGTTGTCAAATACCATCAGGCTCATCGTTACGCGGCCACTGTGCTCACCGCCTCGGTGGATAACCCCGCCGGATATGGTCGCATTATCCGAAGCGAAAATGGGCAGGTACGTATGATTGTGGAAGAAAAGGATGCCACGGATGAACAAAGGCGCATTGCCGAAATTAATTCCGGTATTTATTGTTTTGACACCGGTCTTCTGAGGGCAGCGCTTGATGACTTAAAGAACGATAATGCGCAGGGCGAATATTATTTAACAGACACCATTGATATTTTAATTACAAACGGTTATAATGTGGGCGCATATGAGCTTGAAAATTCTCACGAAATTATGGGGATTAACGACAGAGCTCAGCTTGCAGAGGCTGAGGTGCTGATGAGAAAACGCATTGCACAAAAGCTCATGACCTTAGGGGTTACGCTTATCGACCCGAGCAATACATATATCGGCCCGGATGTGGAAGTGGAAAATGACGTGGTCATCTACCCCGGTTGCATTTTATCGGGAACATGCCGCATCGGTGAAGGCACGGTAATAGGCTTTAACACTCGCATCACCAATGCACAAATCGGAAAAAGATGTGAAATAGAAAGTGCTGTGATTACCTCCTCCACCATCGGAGACGATACGCATATCGGTCCTTTTGCATATATACGCCCAGGCAGTGTTATTGGTGACCATGTCAAGATAGGCGATTTTGTGGAAATAAAAAATTCATCTGTCGGAAATGGCACAAAGGTATCTCACCTAACCTATGTTGGTGATAGTGATGTTGGATGCGATGTGAACTTTGGCTGTGGCACTGTAACGGTCAATTACGACGGCCAAAAGAAATACCGCACTACCATTATGGATCGTGCATTCATTGGGTGTAACACCAATCTTGTCGCACCGGTTACTATCGGTGAAGGCGCATATACGGCAGCAGGGTCGACCATTACGGAAGACGTCCCCCCCAACTCCCTTGCAATTGCAAGAAGCAGGCAAAGCATTAAGGAAAACTGGCGACTAAGAAAAATGGGAGGGGAAAAGAAATGATGCCAACTCACGGAAAGAACATCAAGATATTTGCAGGAAATTCTCATCGAAAACTGGCCAAGGAAATTGCCGCAAGGCTGAATTTACCCTTGGGGAATTCCGAGGTCAAAACTTTTAGCGACGGTGAGATATGTGTGAATATCAATGAAACCGTACGTGGCTCCGAGGTTTTTTTAGTGCAGTCCACCTGCGATCCTGTAAATGACCATATTATGGAGCTGCTGATTATGATAGATGCATTCAAAAGAGCTTCAGCTGCAAGAATAACGGCGGTTATCCCTTATTTTGGGTACGCCCGCCAGGATAGAAAATCAAAAGCTCGCGATCCCATTTCTGCAAAGCTTGTTGCTGATATTATCACAGCCGCAGGCGCAGACAGAGTGCTGACCATCGAGCTTCACGCACCCCAAATTCAAGGGTTTTTTAATATCCCTGTTGATCATCTTCTAGGTGTACCCATTCTTTCTAACTATTTTAAGTATAAATTCAAAGATATATTAGACGATGTGGTTGTGGTATCTCCCGACCATGGCAGTGTAACCCGTTCACGGCATTTTGCTCAAAGGCTGAATGCTCCTTTTGCCATTGTGGACAAACGTCGTCCCAAGCCCAATGTTGCCATGGTCATGAGTATTATTGGGGATGTGAAGGACAAATGTTGCATTATGGTAGATGATATGATCGATACCGGTGGCACCATTACAGCAGGCGCAGCCGCACTGATGGAAAGAGGCGCCAAAGAGGTGTATGTTGCTTGCACCCATGGCGTGTTATCCGGCCCAGCCATTGCACGGATTAAGGAGTCCCCCATCAAAGAATTGGTTATGCTAGATACCATTCCGCATAAAAAATTGTGCTCTTGCATTAAAACCTTATCCGTGGCACCTATTTTTGCAGAAGCGATTACACGCATTTACGAGGACAATCCGGTCAGTACATTGTATGTGGAACCCGAGCCAAAATCACAGCTTTCCTTTGATATTAACTGATTTTTTTGTTTTTGTACATTTTTTGTTTCTTTTTATAAAGACTTTATCTATAAAATGGTGTATACTGAGGCTTAAAGGGGATAACCCGTTTAAGCCTCATTTTATTAGAAAAGGATTGGTGGTATCATGAAAAAATTATTCTCGTTGCTTTTGGTTAGCATGCTTTCCCTCAGCATTTTTTCCACATTGCCTATTGCTTCGGCAGCTGGTGCTTTGTATGAAGAAAACTTTGATAAGGTCACCGGCAGCAGTGTTCCTGCTTCATTAAAGCCCGCTGCTTCTCAAACGGTCGAAGTCACCAAAGATCCTTCGGGAAGGGCAGGTAACGCTCTGCATTTCAAAAAGGCTCTTACGGCAGAAAATGCCTCTGCCGAAGCCTCCATCGCAATTCTATCTCAAAAAGCAAAATTCACCTTTGAGTTTGACTATTATGTTACTGAAGGCTCCGCTTGGTGCGTTATGACAGAAGGCGCTACCTTCCCATACGGACCCGGCATTGCTTTGTCTCCTGTGATTACTCCGTTTGACGGCGTGGCACAGAAAACAACTGGAGTGAAGTCCGAGCTCAATAAGTGGCTCAAGATGGCGGTTGTAACCGATCCTACGGCAGGTACATATCAAATTTATCAAAATGCAAAATTAATTACTGAGGTTCCGGTAAAGTTTCGAAATGCCGCAGTCGCCAGTATTGATACTTTCATTTTTAGAACTTCAGTTGGGACAATGTCTGCAGAGTTTTATGTTGACAATTTAAAGGCGTATGTTGGTGATGTGGATAAAGCCTCCTTGGTTCCCTCTGCTCCTGAGCCACCTTGCGAAACTCCAAAACCAGCAACTCAGAATGCAAACTATACTTCCGATATGGCAAAGGCGACAATCATCAACCAACGTCTTGCAAATGCCGTCGTTTTGATGATTGATAACCCCACTGCCTATGTTAACAACAAAGAAATGCAAATCGATGAGAATAAAGAAGTGGTACCCATCATTGAAAACGAAAAAACCTTGGTTCCTGTTCGCTTTATCTCTGGAAATTTCAAGGCAGATGTAAACTTTGAGGATGCGACTTCGACTATCAATGTAACCCTTGGCACGCAAAAAGTAAAGATGGTGCTTGGGGACACTAAAATTGATGTAAACGGCAAAGTAAGCCAAATGGTGGTACCGGCGCAAGAGAAGAATGGCAGAACGCTCATTCCATTGCGTGACATGGTGGAAGCACTTGGCAAAAAAGTATTTTGGGATGATAGAGGGTTAATCATTTTGAGCGATACAGAAAATATTTTTGATGCAGTAAAAGATAAAGACTTGATTTCAGCAATCATAGATAGAGCAAAAGGTGTGGAAGGCAGCCTACTAAAAAGACCTTTTACCATTGCATTTATCGGTGGCTCCATTACGCAAGGTGGTGGTGCTTCCTCAGCTACCAACAACTATGTTACTTTGGTGTCAAAGGGAATTGCTGACCTACTCCCCAATCAAAAGATTACCACTGTCAACGCAGGTATTGGCGGCACAAGCTCAGGTCTTGGTGTGTTTAGAGTGCAAAGGGATGTCATCTCCAAAAATCCCGATATGGTGTTTATTGAATATGCAGTGAATGATACCGGGCTGCCTATGAAGTATTGTCAAGCTGCGATAGAGGGCATTATTGCACAGCTACAAGCCATGCCAAAGCCTCCGATGGTTTACTTTATCTATACAACGAACCAGACAAAAATAGGGATAGGCATGGATGTGCATCAGCCGGTGGCAAATTACTACGGCCTTCCCAGTGCTGATTTGCAGTCCTACGTTTGGTCTCAAGTAGATAAAGGCACATTTAAAATACTCGATATTATGCCCGATGGTATTCATCCCAACGACAGAGGGCATAAGCTCTATGCCGATTTCATTGTCGAATCAATCAAAAATGACCCAAAGGCCACCTTGGTAGCTCCCGTCAAAAGAGATGCACTCATGACCGGTTATGCATTTAAAAATCCTCGTCTTGCTCCCTTTGGTGAAGCGAAGGCTACAGGCAGCTGGAAGGAAGAGGTCGTGGGAAATGCAAACAGCATCGAAAAGGCCATTGTATCCTCCACGCCGGGTGATACCTTGGAATTCAAATTCTCCGGCAAGTGTATTGGCCTTTACCATATCGCAAGCCAGGATGCAGGGATAATGGAAATTTCGATAGATGGTGTGTTGGCAGCAACCGTGGACACCTATAAAAATATGAAAGTTCCGTATTCTCAATTCCAACGATTTGATTTGGAGGATAAGGCTCATACACTCACCATTAAGGTAAGTGAAAAGAAAAATGCAGCTACGACAGGTCAAAATATTAGAATCGGTTATTTTTTAACTGAAAGTTAAGAAAATTGAAAAATGCATGTGCTCCTCCTTCAATTTTTTGAGCATTGAAGGAGGAGCCTTTTTGCTAACCTTTGGAGCAACAATCTTCTCATTTCACCCTTGAACTGCTCAAAGGGCTTATGTTCTTCTACAAAATAGTATAAAAAAGGTGTATTTCACATTTTTTTATTGACTAATGAAATAATTTAGTGTAAAATGTACAAGTAAAATAAATTAATTGGAGGCGTTTTCTATGCGTAAAAAAACACTGAAGCTATTGGCCGCCTTGTCTGCCTTGGTACTGATGGTAGTTGCACCCGGTTGTAGCAAAGCCCCGGCAGGTAATACGGCAGGCAGTACTTCTGCTCCGGCATTAAAACCCATTGTTGTCGGTGTGGATGATACATATCCACCGATGGAATTTGTGGATGATCAAGCCAAAAGCCAAATCGGGTTCGATATTGATTTTGCAAAGGCTTTATTTAAGGAAATGGGCAGAGAAGTAAAGTTTGAATCTACTGCATGGTCCGGTATCTTTTCCTCTCTTGAATCTAAAAAGTTCGATTGTATTATCTCTTCTATCAGTATTACACCAGAACGAAAAGAAAAGTACAATATGTCTAAGCCTTATGTAGCAAATAAAGTTGTGTTGGTTACTGCTCCGTCAAATAAAGATATTACTTCTCTTGAAACCTTGAGCGGCAAAAAAGTATCTGCACAAACAGGCACAACCGCCGATGATATCATGGATGAGATGGCAAAAAAAGATAAAAAACTGAGCTACGCCGAATATGAAACTGTTATGCAGGCGTTTGATGAATTAAAGCTCGGCCGTGTGGATGCCGTTTTGGTAGATATCGTTGTTGCCAAATACTATGTAAAGATGGACCCTTCCAAGTACAAACTTGCATGGGAAAGTAGCGAGGCTGAACCGATTGGTGTCTGCATGCACAAAGATGATACTGCACTTGCAGCACAAGTAAACACAACCATTGATAAGCTGATTGCGAATGGTACCATGGCTGAAATATCTAAGAAATGGTTTGGAGACGACATTACAAAAAATCTTCAATAATTATTTTTGGGGTTTTGAATGTGCCGGCCCTTTGCGGGCTCGGCACATTTTATATAGCGTGAAAGGAATGTCTGCAAATGAACTCATTCGATAAACTTTGGGGATATATGCCAAGCCTTTTGCAGGGCACAGGAATAACAATCGGTCTTACCGCCATTTCGGTCACCGCCGGTTTGATTTTGGGGCTTTTCCTCGCACTTGGGCGCATATCAAAAGTCAATATCATTGATAAGTTTTGTCAATTTTATATTTGGTTTTTCAGAGGCACACCACTTTTGATGCAATTGTTCTTTATCTATTATGCGTTGCCGCTCATCCCCCCCCACATTAATATTTCCAATAAATTCATTGCCGCTTTTGTTGCTTTTTCACTCAATAGCGGTGCATATTTAGCGGAAATCATTCGTGCTGCCATTCAGTCGATTGATAAAGGACAAATGGAAGCTTCTCGCGCTCTTGGTATGAATTATACGCAAGCGATGAAGCGAATTATCATCCCCCAATCATACAGACGTCTTGTTCCTCCTGTTGGCAATGAATTCATTATGGTTTTGAAAGATACTGCGCTTGTTGCCTCCATGGGTCTGAGCGATCTGATGAGAATTACCAGTCAAATTCAAACAAAAAGCGGTGATGCGATGGTCTATATTCCCGCTATGATTTTATATCTTTTGATGACATCCATATTCACATATGTATTTGGTCGTTTAGAGAAAAAGTATTCCATATATGAGCAGGAGGCTTAACACATGGCAATTATTAAAATGGAGAATGTACATAAGAAATTTGGCAATCTTGAAGTTTTGAAGAACATTAACCTTGAAGTCAGTGCCGGCGAGGTTATTTGCATTATCGGTCCATCCGGTTCCGGTAAAAGCACACTGCTTCGTTGCCTCAACCATTTAGAGCGCATGACCAGTGGGAAGATATTTATTGATGGCCAACTACTCGATGAGCGTGTTCATGGACATAGCGTGCACAAGATTGATCATAAACACATCATCGCCATCTGCACCCGGCTTGGCATGGTGTTTCAGCGTTTTAATTTATTCCCTCATAAAACGGCACTTGAAAATGTAATCGAAGCTCCGATTGTCGTGAAAAAAATCTTGGCCTCCACCGCACTTACTGAAGGTCTTGCCTTACTTCGCAAGGTGGGCCTTGAGAATAAAAAGGATGAATATCCTTCCAGACTCTCCGGTGGCCAGCAGCAGCGAGTTGCCATCGCAAGGGCGCTTGCCATGCAGCCAGAGATAATGCTTTTTGATGAACCGACCTCTGCCCTTGATCCCGAGCTTGTAGGCGAGGTGTTGGAGGTCATGAAAGGTCTTGCCAAGGAAGGCATGGCCATGCTGGTTGTGACCCATGAAATGGGCTTTGCCAGAGAAGTTGCCGATAGAGTAATCTTCATGGATGAAGGGGAAATCATTGAACAAGGCACGCCTGAGAAAATCTTTTCAAACCCATCTCATGAGAGAACTCGCTCATTTTTACAAAAGGTGCTATAAAAACTTGTTTTATATTGTTATTGACAGAAGGGAAGTTAGCCTTTTACATGTCCAAAAAACTCTTTTCTGATATTACGCTACTGATCATTGCCATGATTTGGGGCGCTTCCTTTGTTATTATGAAAAATGTCATCAGTATGATGCCGGCAGTTCCCTATCTTGCTATTCGCTTTGCCATTGCTTTTTTTGCTCTATTGTTCATTTACAGAAAACGCATCAATCGCATTGATAAGCGTCATTTTTTGCACGGGAGCATCGTTGGACTGATGCTTTTTTTTGGTATGATCTTGCAGGTCATTGGCCTCTATTACACCTCTGCCACCAATGCCGCATTTTTAACAGGTCTAAACTTTATTATTGTCCCCTTTATATCGTTATATCTGCTGAAAAAAAAAGCACCTCCTCTGACCATTGTTGGTGTTGTGGCTGCTTTTGTTGGACTTGTTTTTCTATCGGGAGGATTTCATATCCGCCTCAATGTTGGCGATCTGCTTAATTTTTTATGTAGCTTCTTTTTCGCATTCCAAATTATCTTTATTGATAAATATACTACTGCAGGAGATGATGCTCCCCTGCTTGCACTCATACAAATATTTGCATCTGCCGCTCTCTTTTTTATCTGTTGGGCGTTTGTGCCCGGCCAACAAATTGATTTTTTCAATCCGCAAATTGTTTTTACCCTTCTATTTACCGGTCTTCTCGGTACGGCACTTGCTTTTACAACTCAGACTGTCGTACAGAAGAACACCAGCCCCACTCATACTGCTGTTATCTTAGCTGCGGAGCCCGTATTTGCCGCTCTTTTTGCACTTGTTATTCCCGATAGCATCACAGGAGAAACAGAAATATTGACTGTGCTCAAGGCCGCCGGCTGTGTTCTTGTGTTTTCCGGCATGCTCCTATGTGAGCTGAGCTATATGAAAAAAATATTTGGTGTAAAAGAAATCTGACAAATATGATTTATAAACTGTGGAACTTTTTGGCATACTAAGGGTAATGCACTGGATCTGCTAAAGGTTCTCCAAAAAACCGACAGTCAATATGAAGAGGTACGCTCTATGAACAAAGTGCTTTTAAAATTAAAAACAAATCCGCATGTTGCTTCATGGCTATGCTTATTTGGAATAGTGAGCATTGGATTATACTTGAGAGTCTCTTTTGCCCTCAATGTTCATTTCTCAAACTTTTTCGCAGGTAGCCCATTTGGTCATGATGAATTCTATTATATCAAAATGGCAAAGGATTTTCTTTCGCACGGCACCTTTGGCTATATGGCAGAAGGGGTCTCCAATGCATATGTGACGCCGGGATATCCCTTGTTTCTGATTTGCATGTTTGGCATTTTTGGAGATGGCCCACAGACGATATTGTATATTAAATTAGTACAGGCTGTCATTTCAACCCTTACCATTGTTTTGGCGTTTTTTATTGGAAATAAAATTGCAAATGCCCCTGTGGGACTTTTATCTGCCCTTTTTATAGCCATATACCCTCCTTTTATTCTGCATAGCAGAAATCTACTCACGGAAACAATTTTCATTTTCTTGCTACTATCATATATTCTTGTGCAACATATTGCCTTTAATAAGGGGCTTGCGCGATGGCATTTTGCTTCTGGCCTGCTTTTTGCAGTAGCTGTATTGGTGCGGCCGCTCATGTTTGCACTGCTGTTATTGCCATATATATACGTTTGCTTTGCAAAAAAGGAAATGAGAGGTAAACAAATAAGGCAATTTCTTATCTATCTTTTGGGGATAGTCCTTCTCATGGCTCCTTGGTGGATAAGAAACTACATCACATTGCATCGTTTGGTTTTATTATGCACCCAAAGCAATCCATTTTATGAAGGAATTATTCGCAACGCTACGCAGCTTCCTCCATCTGACAAAGAAATTGTAGACGGAATAAAGCTTCTTTTTAATCAATTACTTCATCACCCTTTGCAAACTATCCAGTGGTTTACATTTGGCAAATTAACCATCACCTTTGGCAGTGCCGACTTTCATTTGCAGCAAAATATTTCATCCTTATCATCCCTCTCTTTCGTGCATTATATTATTCTCGCAAGCGGCATACTTGGCACACTTCTATCCATTTTCGAAAAAGAATTGCGTTTTATCTCCATTTACATTGTGTGTAGCTTGATGTTACAGCTGCTATTCCTTCCGGTTCAGCGGTACGCTTTGCCGTTTATGGCTATATTTTCTATTACTGGCGCTTATATGATATGGTATACTTCTTCTGCGGTAAAAAGGCGTTTTTTTTAGTGATATTATAAATGGACAGGTACGAATATAACGCTTCTATTTGGATTATACTAAATGATATTTTCTATCAGTTTGCTCTGAAGCGATTGATTAATACTTATTTTGGCAGGAGTATATATGGATAAATCGGTCCACAATATCAATACATCGGGCGTTAGAATGAAATTATTATTCAATTCCACTGCCAAGGAGGAGGATGGTGCGGCCGATTTGCTGATGGACATTCTCACAGAACTGCAACAGTGGTCATTTTCTCCGGAAGTATATTTATTGCAACCGAAGGACGATATGTCTGCTATTATTCGGACTTGCGTATCTATGGGGTTTGAGATGCTCGTGGTGTGTGGCGGCGATGGAACTGTTTCGTCAGTTGCAAAGCATTTAATCGGTACAAATGTTACCTTAGGAATTATCCCTACAGGTACACAAAATAATATTGCCTTCAGTCTTGGCATTCCAAATGATATTATTGGATCTATTGCCGTGCTGAAAAACGGAATTCGCACCAAGATTGACGTTGGCATGGCTACCTGCGATAAGAAAACCATGCCATTTATTGAAATTTGCTCCGTGGGCCTTTTCTCAGCTCTGTTTCCCTCCGGAGATGATATTCAACATGGAAGACTGGAGCGAATTGGCGACTTTTTGTCCACCCTTGCAGATTGTCCACCCTCCGATATTCGTCTTCGTTTAGATGATCGGCAAGAAATTGTAAAGCCCGGTCATGTGGTAATTGTATCCAATATGCCTTATGCAGGCTGTCACTATCAGGTAGGTTGTGCCGATAGTTTTTGCGACGGATTACTCGATGTATTGTTTTTCTCTAATGTGTCAAAGCTGGATTTAATGGGATATGCCATCAAGGGCCCTCGCCTGAGCGCTGAAGAAGATCCACGAATAGAGCATTTTCGAGTTCTTAAGGTTGAAATTGATGCCACTCCTCCTATGCAGGTTATGGCAGATGGCTCTGAACTTGGAAGCGGCAGGGTTCAAATTCATTTACATCGCCACATGATTTTTGTCATGACCAGCAAGCAAGATCCCAGAGCTCCTACCGAAACTGTGAATATTGGCCAGAGCGGCGAAGAGCAGCCAAGTGAAATACGCTTGCCGGACATCAAGGTACCTGAAACATTCCGCCGCATCATGCATTGGGCAAGCTGTGTGCAGCCGATTTACTGGGTTGCTTGTCTTGTTGTTCTTTTGTCCATTTTTATGCTTATTTTGCCTTCCAATGTGAGATACTCCTTCTGGTCCGGTTTAAAGGCGCAGGGGAGCATTGTAACCATGCTATTGGCATTCTGCTTTATTTCCTTGTCACTGGTATGGTCTACCGGTCAACGCATTGATGTGCGCCTTTTTATGTTGTTTAATATGCGCGGTGCACGGCCTACCTGGTTGGATCTGTTTATGTTTGGCTTTACACAGCTTGGAAACGGAATGGTCACCATGGTTTTGGCTTTTATCCTGTTTTTGAGCGCAAGCCATATTTTGGCTTATGAAATCGTACTAGGCTCCCTCTCATTATGGCTCATTGTGGAGCTGATGAAATCGCTCATTCGCAGAGGACGTCCATTCATTAAGCTGTTACAGGTGCGTATTGTGGGCTTTCGAGCCGGTGGTCGTTCTTTTCCCAGCGGTCACACAAGCCAAGCATTTTTTATGGCAACGCTCTTATCCCAGTTTTTCCATACCGGCATTGTGGTGACTTGCCTCTTTTATCTTACAGCGCTTATTATTGGTATCTCACGAATGTACCTTGGCATGCATTACCCTCGCGATGTGCTTGCAGGTGCAATTTTAGGGTCTGTATGGAGCTCTGTTGTTGTGCTAATCGATATCGCAATCTTTCATTAGCGTGCGTTTCCAAGTGAACCACTGTATTTATTCGCAATCTCCTATCATTGGCATGTTTGGTAACTTGCCTAACGTTGTAAACGCAAAGATTGTAAAAACAAACTGTATGCAGGAGGAAATATCTTATGTCATTTTTACGATGGCTCGGTTCTATTGTTGTATTCTTTTGGGTTATAGGGTTTTTATTTAAGATTGCCGGGTCTGCCATTCATTTATTGCTTCTCATCGCAGTACTTGTATTCATTTATGATCTTTTCTTTGGGAAGAAAAATAAAAATCGCTGAAAAAATGGAGCGGATAACTCATCCGCTCCATTTTTTATATACTGCATTGCAGTTAATTTAGTAACTATTTTTTCACGTAGGATCCGCCCGGCAAACGAACAACCGCTCCTTTTAATTCTAGGGTGGTAAGCGTCCCTATGAGTTCTTTTACCTTTATTCCGCTTTTTACTGCAAGCTCATCGATATGGAGCTGGCAGTTTTGCAGATGCTCCATAATTTCCTCTTCATATCCGGTTGAAGCATTTTCAACTGCAAACTCTACAGTTTCCTTCAAATACTCTTTCATTTTAAAAACAGCACCAAAAAGATGCTCATATTCATCCAAAATATCTTTTGCACAAGTAACCATTTTAGCGCCGGTTTTAATCAGTTCATTGGACCCCTCAAATCTGGGATCGTTAATGGTGCCCGGCACGGCAAACACATCTCTATTTTGGTCCGTTGCCATGCGTGCCGTAATCAGAGAGCCACTGCCCTTGGCCGCCTCCACAATCAAGGTTCCTAAAGACATGCCGCTGATTATTCTGTTGCGCTGTGGAAAATGATACCCTAAAGCCGGCGTATCAAAAGGATATTCCGAAATCACACTTCCACAGTTCATAATTCGAAGCATTAAGTCTTTATGGAAGCTTGGGTATACCCGATTGACTCCACAACCAAATACTGCAACCGTACTACCTCCTGCCTCCATTGCGCCTTTATGCGCATAGGCATCAATACCATCTGCCATTCCGCTGACCACGGTTATGCCATGCTGGGCAAGCTCACAAGCAATTTTCCTCGTAGCTGCTGCGGCATACTGGCCGGGCTTTCTTGTGCCCACAATGGAGATGAAAATATCCTCCGGATGAAACCGCTCTCCTCGCACATATAATACAAGAGGATAGTCATAAATCGTTTTTAGCCTTGCAGGATAATCATGTTCTTCTATGCTGATAATCCTTACTCCGTAATTCTCAGCAAACAAAAGCTCCCGCTCTACTTCCTTCATGCTTTTATTTGCAATCAGGTCTCTTTCTTCCTTTTTGAGATAATCAATATCCTTTAGTTCCGCGGCAGTCAACTTATAAATTCTTTCTATGCTCTCATCCATATCTTGAAAAAGCTTCATCATCAGCCTATTTCTATTTCTCATTGCCATGGTGTACCAAAGCCAATATTTAATATCTGCCATGATAATCGAATTCCTTTCTTATCTTTTGATATAAAGAGTAAAAAAGGCATAACACGTAATTCATGTCATGCCTTGCATATTCAATATGCCCACTCACAAGGCATTAATCCGCAACGATATGGATAATCCTTTTGTCTGTATATCTTTTTCCAGTGATATCGTTGGTGGCATAAATAACAACTTTGCTTTGTCCTTTTTTGGCAGTGACTTGCATGATGCCGGGGGTAAGCTTTATATCATTATAGTATACTACATAATAAGCCTTTTCACTTTGCTGCACGATAGATGGTGAAAATGTAACCACTTGCCCTTCTTTTATGCCACGCACGGTATACACCATTTCGGATGTTTGCTCGGCTGGGGCCGGTGCAATATCAATGGATTGAATGGTAATCGGTGCAATGAGTTTAATGGTTTTTGAGGCGGTTTTGATGATGTGCCCTCCGGCAATGATGTCCACCTCCACCTGCAAACTTTCTTCTTTTATATCACTTGGAATTACCATCACCGTTTGCATATTGCTCTTCTTGTCCGGACGCTGAATAAATTGAACACCTGCATGAGATGCACGATATTTTACCGACATATTGTCTGCCAAAAATGCCATACCAAAATGAGCGGTATGATATGCGTATGTATAAATGATCACTTCCCTATTTCGTCCCGGTGATAAAGCGATGGATGGTGGAACGGCAAGCTTAATATTCCAACCGTCGTCCGTTATTACTGTTGGTAACAGTGTAGAGCCATCTTCTATGGCACTGTAATCCCAATCAAAGATAGTAGGATCAATCAAAGCAGAATATGAATACTCCGATGGAATAATAGAAATAGCTTTGCATACAAACAACGTTCCTGCTTTCGGGTTACCCGCCGGCAAGAAATAGCTTTTTATATGCCCTCCGGTGACTCCTGCTCCTTCTTTTAATCGAAACTTCATTTCTACGAAATCTTCTCCAAGGGTCGATGCATCTAAGTCTTGTGCAGTAGGACTGATTTTAGTCAGTCCTGCCGTCACATATCCAACCGATGCGCCAACAGATGCTTTGGCGAATTTCATAAATCCATCCTTTGGCTGCATTTGAAACTTTACAATCTCACTATTCTCGCCTACAAAGCTTTCTGCAGCATCTAAGTTGCCATAACCTTTGATGAGTTCTACCTTTGAACTATCGTAACGATAGCCAACCTGCGCATTTGTACACCCATAAAGCGGGCCGTAAAGCTTTGACTTTAACGTAATGATAAGTCCTTCTTTGTCTATGCTTGTTACAAATCCGGCACCCTTCCCCATCAGGATGCCACTATTCTTCTCTAAAACACCTTCTTCCCCAACCCTAGCAAAGCTTTGCAGAGAAAGCATTGTAATGATAAGGAATAATATCAGTATTTTCTTCGTCATTTCATCAGTCCTTTAAATGTGCATTCTAAAAAGTATCTTTCTGTTCGTTATACAGTTTTATGCTTATAATTTTTAAACGGCGGCATACTCCACGAATATGCCGCCGTATATTCACATGTTAAGTTCAATACTTAGTTGATGACCTTGTCGTAAGGATTAGGAACGTTCGGTTCATTGTAATCATCTTCCGCATTCTTGTTGTATCCCGAGAATGCTATTCCTGCGTCAGAACCAGATACATTTCCATCCAAATTAAAATCAGAGTTTACATTATATTGATCCGGGTAATCCTCAACGTCGCGGTTGTAAGCTGCAAATAATAGTCCTGTATCTGCGCCTGAAACACCACCGCTTTGATTAACATCTCCTGCAAGGAGTGGCTTATATGGAATTGTGAAGGTAGGTGATACTTCATTTCCTACAACAACCTGGAAGTTTCTAACGATACAGCCAACTCTGTAAATCTGCACGATATAAGTACCGGGAGCAACATCGGCAAAAGTATATTCAGCGGTGTTCCCACTTACCAAAGCAATGGTAGCTGTTTTTAAAATGGTTGCTTGGTTAGCAGTCTTTAAGTTGATTTTAAATCC
>CAZQDP010000010.1:0-43614 GCA_964592375.1 uncultured Eubacteriales bacterium
AAGTTTTTGCCGTTCCTATTACATTATATATGAAAAAAGGGTAAAAAATATATCAAAAACCGTCAATCAGTATATTGGAAATCGTGCGAATAAGGTATATAATAAAATAAGGAAGCCGTTTCGGTTTTCATTATAAGCTGTTTACAGTTTGAACGGAGCGTGGATATAGATGGGCAATAGCATTTATTTTGACAATGCGGCAACCACATATGTTAAACCTGAGGTGTTGGCACAAATGCTGCCTTGGTTTACAAAAAATTATGGCAATCCCTCCAGTGTATACGCTTTGGGTAGGGAGAGCAAGAAAGCCATTGAGGAAGCAAGAAGCAGCGTGGCTGCTATTTTCGGATGCACCAATAAAGAAATATTTTTCACCGGCAGCGGTACCGAGGCGGATAATTGGGCCATTCGCGGCGGTGCATATGCATATAAGGAAAAGGGAAATCATATTATCACCACTTCCATTGAGCATCATGCGGTGCTTCATACCTGCCAGCAGCTGGAAAAGGAAGGCTTTGAAGTCACGTATGTGAAGCCGGATGAGCAGGGGATTGTCAGCCCAAGGAGCATTGAAGAGGCCATTCGGGACAATACCATTTTGGTCAGCGTGATGTTTGCCAATAATGAAATCGGAACAATTCAGCCCATTATGGAAATTGGGAAGATTACCCGAGAAAAAGGAATTGTATTTCATACCGATGCAGTGCAAGCGGCAGGCATATTGCCAATCAACCCATATGCGCTTGGCGTGGACATGCTGTCTATTTCTGCACATAAGTTTTACGGGCCGAAGGGTGTTGGGGCTTTGTATGTTCGAAAAGGGATACGCCCCATGATCTTTATGCAAGGTGGCGGGCAAGAGAGTGGCAGGCGTGCCGGAACTGAAAATGTCGCCGGTATTGTTGGCCTTGCGGCGGCACTGACGCTTGCGTATTCTCAACTAGAAGAAAGAGCGTTATACATCGGGCAGATGAGAGATTACTTGATTGAAAATATACAAAAAGAAATTCCCTATACAAGGCTCAATGGGCACCGAACAGCGCGTTTGCCGGGAAATGTGAATATATCCTTTGAGTTCATTGAAGGCGAATCATTACTGCTGATGCTGGATATGGAAGGCATTGCGGCCTCTAGTGGCTCTGCTTGCACATCCGGCTCTTTGGATCCATCCCATGTATTGCTGTCCATCGGACTGCCTCACGAAATTGCCCATGGGTCGCTTCGATTATCACTTGGAGATGGCAATACGCAGGAAGAGCTCAATATTTTAATCGATAAACTAAAGGTTATTGTCAATAAGCTGCGGCAGATGTCGCCACTGTATGAAAGGGTGAGAGAGCATGTATAATGAAAAGGTAATGGAGCATTTTGCAAATCCGCAAAATGTAGGAGAAATAGAGGATGCCAATGCCGTGGGCGAGGTCGGCAATGCGAAGTGCGGAGATATCATGAAAATTTTCATGAAAATTGAAGATGATATCGTAAAGGATATCAAGTTTAAAACCTTCGGTTGCGGCGCCGCCGTTGCGACCAGTAGCGTTGCCACCACACTGGTAAAAGGGAAAACCTTAAAAGAAGCCTTGGCCATCACCAATCAAAATGTGATTGACGAGCTGGGCGGCCTGCCTTCTGCCAAAATTCATTGTTCGGTGCTTGCAGAGGAAGCCATTAGGGCGGCCATTATTGACTATTACAAGCGCCAGGGGGTTGAGCTGGAAGGGTCAAAGGCTTGCCATGGCTGCTGTGGAGATTGCCATTCCCATGGCGCCGAATAAACACAAAAATGGATATCATCAAGGCGCATCATGCATTCTCGTGGTAAGCGAGGGAGAATGGCAGAATGCGCCTTTTTCATGCGAAGCGGTAACGGGAGAATGGACAGGTTGCAATATTTATTGCCGGAGAATAGATGCTATGAAAGGCTAAGCGTTTGACCCGGCGCAACTTCTACGCTTTTGCCGCTCTTGGTAAACCAAAGGCGCATGGCGGAAGGGTTATAAACCCGATCTCGCTTTGCGGAGAACTCAAGCCGCGAAAGCGCAGTGACATAACCATAAATCTGCATATTGGTGGCATACCAAATGTCTTCTCTGCCGCCGATATACTTGCAAAAATCATCCATCAGCTGCCAGTTATTGTCCCTTGGAAACTCAAAGCTATGACCATAAATATAGAATACGGAGAGGGTGGAATCCGTAAACTTTCCCTCGGCAAAGCGGGTGGCGATTTCCATTAAATTTTGATTATGATGGCAAGTGGGATGCCACGCCAAAAAATCATCCGGTAGGTAAAATGAATTGGTGCACTTGGTGGTACGGCAATACACAACACCCATTGACTTTAAAAGGCTTTTCACCTTTTCATCATACGCACCAAAGGGGTAGCTCATCCCCTTCACATTATATCCTGCAATTTGCTCTAGCACCTCTCTGTCTTCCATAATCTGAAAAGCGGCTTCCTCCGGTGGTATGGCATTTAAAAAGGGATGTTTGAAGCTGTGAAGGCTGATTTCATGCCCCTCATATATACTTGCAATTTCATTTCTCGGCACTTTTTCCTTTGAATCTAAGTATCCTCCATTGAGATGAAATGTACCCTTGATACCATAGGTATTCATGATGGAAATAAGCTGTTTATCCTCAATGCGGCCATCGTCATAGCTGAGGGTCAGCGCTTTGCGGAGGCCTCCGGGAAACTGATTGAATTTAATCAAAAAAATCGCTCCTATCTGCATGTGATAGGTTGGATTATATCACGAATCATGAAAGCATGCAATAAGTCTCAAAAAAATATATTGCATCAAAGGGGGTTTTGCAATATAATAAAAAGATAATGGGAGGTGGTAATGCTGGAAATTGAAGGAATTGTAGAAGATATTATTTTTTCCAATGATGAAAATGGCTATGCAGTCTGCGAAATTATGCAATCAACCGAAGGCAGCATTACTGCCGTTGGATATATACCGTTTATTCACGAAGGGGACATGCTCAGGCTCAGCGGCGAATGGATAAACCATATGGAATATGGTACGCAGTTTAAGGTATCGGGATATGTACGCATCATGCCAAAAACAGTATCCGATATTTATCAATATTTATCCTCCGGTATCATCAAAGGCATTCGCAGCTCCACCGCGCTAAAAATTACAAATGCGTTTGGAGAGGCCACGCTTGAGATTATTCGGGACGAGCCTGCCAAGCTCACAAAAATCAAAGGGATATCACTTAACCGCGCCATGAGCATATCACAAGAGTATATTCAAAAGCAGAATATTCAGAATATTGTTATCTTTTTTCAGCAGCATCAAATCCCCTTAAGCTTTGCACGCAAGGTGCAGAAAAGATGGGGCGAGAATGCAATTCGGCTGATTCAGGAAAATCCGTATATTCTTTGCGAACAAATTGAGGGAATAGGCTTTAAAACAGCGGATAAAATTGCGCTTAGCATGGGCGTTTCCCATCAAAGTATGCCTCGAATATGCGCTGGCATGGTATATGTATTGCAAGAAGCGGCTACGCAGGGGAATACCTATCTGCCAAAAGAAGAGTTCATTACCTGTGCCGTGAATTTTCTTGAAATTGTGCAGGAGCTTGCAAGCGGCGCAATGGTGATACTGGTGGCAACCGGGCAGATCAAGCTTGGCAGTTACCATCAGCTAGAGGTGGTGTATCTACCTGCTTTTTACGCCGCTGAATATAGCGTTGCCATGCGCATTACCGATATGGCCGAGGTGTCCTTTGGTGAGGATATGGAGCAGCTTGAAAAAGAACTGGTGCAAATCCAGCAGTCCATGGGCATTGCGCTTGCGGAAAATCAGCTGCGAGCGGTAAAACTTGCGGTTACAAATGGAACGCTTATCATTACAGGTGGCCCGGGAACGGGAAAGACCACGATTATTAAAGCGATTATACAGCTCATGGAAAAAAGAGGTGTGCAGATCTTTTTGGCCGCGCCCACCGGAAGAGCGGCAAAGCGAATGAGTGAGCTATGCGGCTATGAGGCAAAAACCATCCATCGGCTGATTGAAATGGAGTTTTCCCAAACCGAGGGGAAATGGGTATTTGCACGGAATGAAAAAAACCCATTGGAAACCGGGATTGTGATTGTGGATGAAATGTCCATGGTGGATATTTTGCTGATGAGTAGCCTCATGAAGGCCATGCCAAAGGGCAGTCGGCTGATTATGGTGGGGGATGCAGATCAGCTGCCTTCCGTAGGAGCTGGCAATGTACTTCAGGATATGCTGGCAAGCGGTATTGTGGCGGCAGTGGTTCTCAAAGAGATTTTTCGCCAAGCCACAAAAAGTATGATTGTGGTCAATGCACATCGCATTAACCGTGGAGAGTATCCTATTATTTGCAAAGATAAAGATTTTTTTCATATCTCAAGGCAAGACGCCAATGATTGTGTCAATGAAATTTTGGGGTTGTGCGCGCATCGCTTGCCTCAATATTTAAAGCTTGATCCACTTTGGGATATTCAAGTGCTCACGCCTGTGCGAAAAGGTGCATGCGGCGTGGAAGCATTAAACGCAAGGTTGCAACAGCTTTTTAATCCGCCCGAAAAGGATAAAAAGGAGCTAAAACGAAACAATTACACCCTGCGTGAGGGTGATAAGATTATGCAAACCAAAAACAATTACGATATCGGGTGGATCAGGGATGACCAAAGCGGACAGGGGATTTACAATGGTGATATTGGCATTGTGCAAAGCATAGATAAAGAGGAAATTGTGATATTATTTGATGGAGATAAGGTGATATCTTTTCAAATAGATGAGATGGAGGATATAGAGCTTGCCTATGCCATGACCGTTCACAAAAGTCAGGGCAGTGAATTTAAGGTGGTAATCATGCCCATGATGCCAGTCAATCACCGCTTGCTTAGCCGCAATTTGTTTTACACGGGAGTAACCAGGGCGAAGGAAATGGTGGTGCTGGTGGGCCGTGAGGATGTGGTGCGCTTTGCCACAGATAATCACCAAGAGCGTGAGCGATATAGTGGACTTGGCTATATGCTTGGCACAAAGGAGCAGCCTTTATGATAGGTACCCTACTAGATTATATATTTCCGCCAAAATGCGTGTTTTGCGGCGAGCTGCTTGCTCCCGGCACACTTGTGCGTATCTGCGAAGAGTGTAACCATTCGCTGCATATTTCGGAGGATATTTGCGCCAAATGTCATGCTCCCTTAAAGCTCACGGGCGAGCTTCCGGGGTGCCCGACTTGCATTGGCGTGAAGCGATATTATCACGGCGCCATCGGCATCTACCGCTACGCCGGGAATGTGGCAAGCGCGATGAAAAGATTTAAGTTTACCGGAAAGACATCCTATGCAAAAACATTCGCCTATGAGCTTGCCAGAAGCCTTCGCCTCATCGGCGCATGCGCACCTTTGATTGATGTGGTGACTTATATTCCGTCGGACAAAAGGCGGCAAAGCGAAAGAGGGTATAATCCGTCTTTTTTATTGGCGCAGGCCATCGCGAATATGCTGAATTTGCCGCTGATGCATACACTGGATAAAAAAAAGAGCATCAAGCCGCAAAGCAGCCTGAGCAAAGAACAGCGCAAAGCAAATATTCGGGGAGCGTTTGCACTTACCAAGGGTGCCGAGCTTAGCGGCAAGCGGATACTTCTGATAGATGATGTATTTACAACCGGCAGTACCGTGGGGGAAGCCGCCAGGGTGCTGAGAAGAGGCGGCGCCGCATATGTTTTTGCGGCGGCCGTTGCAAGTGCCAATATGCAGGGCTAAAAGTTAACACGCTTTGCAAAAGGGCACAATATAGCGATAAAAGGAATGTTAAAGTGGAATTTTTTTCAAGAGGAACCAAATATTTGACCCGTGCATCATCGGCTGTGATTGTGGAACAACTGTTTTTGGTACTGGTCGGAATTGTGAATATTGCTATTGTTAGCCGGGTGGGGAAGTCAGAACTTGTGGCCTCTACCATGACGAACCAATTTATCGTATGGCTACAGTTCTTTTTTATTGGCATTGCCTCAGGCTCCACGGTGGTAATCGGGAATATGTGGGGCGAGCGCGACCTTGGGGGCGTAAAAAATGCGGTGGCGCAGACCATGGTCATGGTTGGGCTCATTAGCATCGCTTTGTTTTTTTTGGTATTTGCTTTTTCTAATCAGGCGTTGTACTGGATATTTGGCAACGTGGAGCAGGACGTGGCGGAAAATATTAAAATATATTTGCATTACAATATGCTCAGCATGCCATTTGTGGCCATTTTCAGTGTGGCAGGAGCGGCATGCAGGGGAGTGGGGGATAATAAAAGTCCGCTGTATACCACCATTGTTATCAATGTGGTGAATGTGGTATTTAGCTATTTGTTCATCTATGGATACGCCCCCTTGCATGTTCCATCCATGGGCATGGCAGGCGCCGGGATTGGCGTTGGCGCGGCACGGGCCGCAGGAGCGCTGTTTATTATCATTTATGTGATAGCAAGTCGGCACATCATCCTTCCAAAGCTTACCCATTTTACAAAAATTGATATCCCCATTTTAAAGAAAATTGTAGCCATTGGCATTCCTGCCTCGTTTGAGCAAATCATTTTTCAGGGCGGATTTGTACTACAGCAAAGGATATTTGTATCCTTTGGCACCGCGTTTCAAGGCGGTTTTCAAGTGGCCGCAAGCGCAAACGGACTGCTCTATGCGCCGGCAAACGCCATTGGCATTGCCGCCACGGCGATGATTGCCCAGGCAATCGGCAGTCATAATATCAAAAAGGTCATGCGTATTAAAAAAGCATCCATGCATATTGCCATTGTGTTCTTTGCTATTTTAGGAGTATTGATGCTGCTGTGTGCAGAGCCTGTGGCATCGCTGTACACGAAAAACAGTGAAGTGCTTGCTGTGAGCGTTTTCTTTCTTCGGATGTTTGCTTTGCAGGCTCCCATGATTTCTTATATCTGCATTTTTTCCGGCATCCTGCGAGGCGCAGGGGATGTGAAATATGTTGCTTTTATTTCCGTTGTCAGTCTTTGGATGACTAGATTTATTCTGGTATGGCTTATTTACCGCTTCAGTGCCAATCCCTATTTGGCGGTTACAATCGGCGTTACGGCAGATTTTGTTATTCGCACCGTGCTCTATCACCTCCGCGTAGAAAAGGGTGAATGGTTAAATCGAAGACTGTAATGTCAATATAATTGTACATAAACGAATTTAATGCAAAAAAGTATTGATTTAGTTGATAATATGTGATATGCTATGTCATGAGAGGCAATTTTTATGCAAAGGAGGCACAATGAATAGTGTAATCACAGAACAAAGGCTTGATGTCATGCAGAAAAAATTCGTGGCATATATGAGCGCGAAGAGGGAATTGGATCAAAAAATATTGGAAAATGAGAAGTGGTATAAGGGGCAGTACAAAGATATGATGGGCGACGATAGAAAGAATGATGCACTTTTTCCGGTTACATCCTTTCTATTTAATGCCATTGCCAATAAGCATGCGGAGGTCATGGATTCCTTTCCGTTTCCAAACATCCTTGCAAGAGAGAAAAATGACGAGAAGGAAGCGGACATGCTATCCAAAATTGTACCTTTCGAACTGGAGGCGGCGGCTTTTCGGCAAACCTATAGCAAGGCATGGTGGTATAAGCTGAAAAACGGAACGGTGGCATACGGTGTATTTTTTAATCCGGACATGCACTGCGGTACCGGCGATATTGACATTCAACGGCTGAATATCCAAAACCTGTTTTGGGAGCCGGGCATTGAAAATATTCAAAAATCGGATTATTTCTTTATTATCAATATGTTGCCCAATGATTATATCTTAGCAAAATATCCCCATGCGCAGGGGCATCTTGGCACCAATCGGTTTATGGTGGTACAAAGCAGTGATGCGAATGTAGATATGAGCGAAAAGTCTTTGGTGGTGGACTGTTATTATAAAAAGTATCAAGGCGATAAAATGACGGTGCATCTAACCAAATTCATCGGGAATGCGGTGCTGGACAGCAGCGAAGATCACCCCGAAACCAAAGAGCGCGGTCTGTATGACCACGGACTATATCCCGTGATTTTTGATGTGCTCTATCCCATAGACGGGTCGCCCGTGGGATTTGGACTGGTGGACATTGCAAAAAATCCACAAAGCTATATCGACCGCCTGGATTATATCATCTCGAAAAACGCTTTGATTTCAGGAAAGGTGCGGTGGATGGTACGAGAGAACAGCGGAGTAAACGAGGAAGAGCTGCTGGATCTTTCTAAAGATATTATCCATGTAGCAACAGGCGTGAGGGAAGAGAATATTCGCGAATTTCAAGCAAGGCCGCTGGATGCTTATATTATGCATCACAGAAATAATAAGATTGCAGAGCTAAAGGAGATTATTGGAAACCGTGATTTTAATCAGGGCGGCAACTATGGAGGCATTACCGCTTATCGTGCCATTGTGGCACTGCAGGAAGCGGGAAACAAGCTGGCAAGAGATATGATCAATGAAAGCTACGAGTCTTATAAACAGATTATTTACATGTGCATTGAGCTAATCCGCCAGTTTTTTGATGGGGAACGCTCTTTTCGCATTACGGGAAAAGACGGCGGCTACCAATACTTATCCTATTCCAACAAGCGGCTGAAAACAAAAGAAAAAGACTACCGCATGCCGATGTTTGATATTATGGTGCAACCGGAAAAGAACAATCCGTTTAGCAGAATAGCGCAAAACGACTTGGCAATGGAATTCTTTAAGCTTGGGATGTTTCATATGGAGCGCAGTGACGAAGCGCTTGCTACCCTTGAGGTAATGAATTTCGAAGGCAAGGAAAAGATGATTAGTATGATCAAGAAAAACGCAGAAAAGAAAGAATCCATGCCCATGATGCAGCTGCCAATGCAAGCAATGCAAATGGCAAAACAGGGCGAGCAAACGCCGGGCGAGGGTATGCAGATGCCTATACCTGTGCAGGCAGAGTAAGGCGGGAAATAAGTGTTCTGCTACTTAATATTTTTTATTTTATACTTATTTGCCTTTGCGGCCACAAAAATTCATACCGATCAACTTCTGTAATTCCACAATGATAATAGGCGCAATGGACAGTGCGAAAATGGCAATCCAGTGAGCCGGTGAGAGTGGGCTTACCCCGAAGGCGGCGCTTAGAGGTGGAATGAGTACCGCGATCATGAGCAGCAAGGATACGATGAAAGCATAGAGCATGGATTTGTTGGAAAAGAGGCCAATTTTAAATATGGAAAAATTGCTACGATTGTTAAATGCATGGAAGAGCTGAGAGATGGCAAGCACTGCAAAGGCCATGCTTTGACCCACCTGCAAAAACGGAGGGCCAAAGCCCACAGAGGCGCTGATGCCCGGCGGCGGTGCGATGATGCCAAAAGCGCCTAGGCAAAAAGCGGTGAGTGTTAATGTTCCCAGCATGAGTCCATGAAAGAGAATGGTGAGAGCACGGGAACGAGAAAACAGACCTTCGTTTTTTGGTCTTGGTTTTTCGTTCATGATATGCTCGGAAATCGGTTCAACGCCAAGTGCCAATGCAGGAAGGGAGTCGGTTACAAGATTAATCCATAAAATGTGCAGAGCCAAAAGAGGCGTGCCCCAGCCCAGCAGCATGGCGAAAAATACAGTAAAGATTTCGCTTAAATTGCTACCCAAAAGGAACTGAATGGATCGTTGTATATTGGCGTATATTCCTCTGCCTTCCTTGACGGCAAGCACGATGGTGGCAAAATTATCGTCTGTTAAAACCATATCCGCCGCCCCTTTGGCAACATCCGTACCGGTAATGCCCATGGCGCAGCCGATATCGGCCGCTTTTAGAGCAGGGGCATCATTCACGCCGTCCCCCGTCATGGCAACCACCGCACCGGTACGCTGCCAGGCTTTTACAATTCTGATTTTATCCTCAGGAGTTACCCTTGCAAAAACACGGAAATTTCGTATTTTCTCAAAGAGTTCATCATCATTCATTTTGGTAACCATGGCACCGGTGGTGGCTTCATGGCTGTGCTCCAATATGCCAAGCTCTCTTGCAATGGCAGAGGCGGTTCCCACATTATCACCTGTGATCATCACAGTACGAATTCCTGCATGCTTGCAGGTGGCAACTGCCTTTTTGGCTTCGGGACGGGGTGGGTCAATCATGCCCACAAGGCCGATAAAGGTTAAATCCCGTTCAAGCGCTTCGGGCGAAAATTCGGTTGGCATCGCATCTAAATGCTTGATGGCAACTGCCAAAACTCGCAGGGCTTCCCCTGCCATTTTCATATTGGCATCCTGTGCAGGGGTGCTGTTTTCCAAGCTACACAGAGAAAGCAAAATATCCGGCGCCCCTTTGACGATGAGCGTAAGCCGGCCATCTATTTCATGCAAGGACGACATGAGCTTGCGATCGGAATCAAATGGAATTTCCCCAAGGCGAGGGTATTTTTGCACTAAGTCCTGCTTGCTGTCTTGATAGATGGCAGTGGCGGCGACAATGGCGATTTCCGTAGGGTCGCCAATGGATACCTGGTTTCCCTTTTCATCTGTTTCTATTTTGGCATCACAGCAAAGGCTTGCCAGCTGTATCAGCCTTCTTATCTTTTGATTGTCAGGGTTTAAATCCGTGATTTCATCTACATACGCTTTCACAAGTGTCATGCGGTTTTGCGTGAGCGTGCCTGTTTTATCGGAGCATATAACAGAGGCACTGCCGAGGGTTTCCACTGCAGGAAGCTTGCGTACAATGGAATGCTTCCCAGCCATGCGCTGCACGCCAAGGGCAAGCACAATGGTGACAATAGCAGGAAGACCTTCCGGAATAGCGGCTACCGCAAGTGCAACTGAGGTCATGAACATTTCTAAAAAATCACGCTTCTGATATATCCCTAAAGCGAACACAATACTGCAAATAATCAGGGCGAGAATTCCAAGCCGCTTGCCAAGCCATACAAGCCTGGCTTGCAAAGGCGTTTGTTGTTCCACCTCGCTCTGCAATAAATCTGCTATTTTACCTGTTGCAGTTTGCATACCGGTGCCCGTAACGAGCAATATGCCTCTGCCATATGCCACATGAGTGCCGGAATAGGCCATGTTTTTTCGTTCCGCTAGCGTGGTCTCTTCATCAAAAACTAGGGTTGCGTCCTTTTCCACAGGAAGGGACTCGCCGGTGAGTGCACTCTCTTCAATCCGTAGGCTTGCAGTTTCCACAAGCCTTCCATCTGCGGGGATAAAATCTCCGGCTTCAATACTGCATAAATCCCCCGGAACCACCAAGGCAGAATCCAGCACGAGAAGCCTGCCGTCCCGAATGACCTTCGTCTGAGGGGAGGACATTTTCTTCAGCGCACTGAGCGACTGCTCTGCTTTGCTTTCTTGAATAACGCCCAGAAGCGCATTGAGAAGCACAATGGCAAAGATAATGATAGAATCGATATATTCCCGATGCTCCGGTGGTTGTAAAAACTGCATGAGGATGGAAACCACGGCGGCTATCATCAGGACGATGACCATGAAATCCTCCAATTGTGCAAAAAATCTCCGAATGAAGCTACGAGGTTTTTTTTCAATTAGCCGATTTTCACCATATGTTTTGAGGCGGCCCTGTGCCTCTATACTCCCAATGCCGTTTTTGGCATTGGTGCCAAGCTGTTTTTCAATTGTTTCTATGTTCAGTGTGTGCCAGTGCATTTTATTTCCTCCAATATTTTTTCGTTATGTATATAGAATGCAGCATAGTTGCCTTTCTATACCACAAATCGTACTATCTGTTTAAAAACCAAATTGCAAAATTGAGATATGCCGCAAAAACAAGCCAAATGAGATAGGGGATAAGAAGATATGCGGCGGGTTTGCTACACTTATAAAACTCATAAAAAGTAAACAGCACCAAGACGATGAGCAGCAAAATCCATAAAAACGAAAAGAACTGAAGATCTAGTCCAAAGAAGAGGAAACTCCATAGGAAATTGACAATCAGCTGTGCTCCGTAAAAATAGAGTGCTCTTGAGCTGCATTTGCCACTGGTAGAGCGCAAAGCCAAATAGGAGGCAATGCCCATGAGGATATATAAAATAGTCCATGCGATGGGAAAAACATATCCCGGAGGCGATAAAGGGGGCTTTACCAAGTTTGCATATCCATTAGCACTGCCTACTAAAAAACCGCTTAAAGACCCAATTGCCAAAGGGATCGCTACAGCTGCGAGGAAACAGAAAAACCTACCTTTTTTCAAAATTATCATTCCTTTCTACTATATCATTTATAAAAAGCACATCATGATTTACTAATTATCTAAAAGACCATGCGCACAGCAAAGAGGATGCGACTTACTTTATTTTACTTTTCAAAGCGGACTTTTATGCCTTCGTTCAAATAGGCTTCGGCCGCATCTGCAAGAGCTTTGCTGGATGTATGCATTTGAAGCAGTGTTTCCCCGGCAAAAACCGCATCGCCCTCTTTTTTATGCAATACAATGCCGGCACTATAATCAATTTCATCCTCAATTTTTGTGCGTCCGGCACCTAATGCAGCGGCGGCCAGGCCGCAAGAGAGTGCATCACATTTTTCTAGCACACCACTTTGCTTTGCAATAAGGGGTAGGATTACCTTTGCGCTTGGCAAAAGCGAAGGATGATGAATACTGCGGGCATCCCCGCCCTGCGCCTCCACCATCATGCACAAACGTTCAAAAGCTTTGCCGCTTGCAAGTGCATGCGTTGCCTTCTTTGTACATGCATCCATATCTCCAACGCCTGCCAAATGCAGAATTTTTGCACTTAAAAAGATACATTCCTGCGTAAGATCAGCAGGGCCTTCCCCTTTTAAAGTGCGAATGGCTTCGATTACCTCTAAGCTGTTCCCAATGGCATTGCCAAGAGGCTGGTGCATGGGGCTGATTACCGCTTCGCAGGCTCTGCCTGCATTTTTGCCGATACGCTCCATCATGTCTGCGAGCTGCTGCGCCATTTTTTCTGTTTGCATAAAAGCACCGCTGCCCATTTTCACATCCAAAAGAATGCAAGAAGCACCCGCCGCAATTTTCTTACTCATCACACTGGCGGCAATCAGCGGCAAGCTATCCACCGTTGCAGTAATATCTCGCAGGGCATATAGCTTCTTATCCGCAGGTGCAAGGCTACTGCTTTGGCCGGCAATGCAAAAGCCGGTGGCTCTTGTAATCTCCAAAAACCGATTGGGTTCAAGGCTTGTTGTAAGCCCCGGTATGGATGAGAGTTTATCAATGGTGCCGCCTGTATGGCCAAGGCCTCTTCCGGCCATTTTGGCCATGTATAAGCCGCAGGCAGATACAATTGGGCCTACCACAAGGGTTGTTTTATCACCCACCCCGCCGGTGCTGTGCTTATCCACCGTTATGCCATCGATGGACGATAGGTCAAGCACTTCTCCCGAATGAGCCATGGCATCGGTAAGTGCAAAAATTTCCTGCTCCTTCATTCCGCTAAAATAAATGGCCATCAAAAGAGCAGAAGCCTGCTCGTGAGGAATTTCGCCCTTGGTATATCCGCGGATGAAAAAATCAATTTGTGCATCCGAAAGGCTTTTTCCGTATTTTTTTTGGGAAATGATATCATACATTTTCATGACTTTGACCTCTTCCGAAAACAGGATATGGATTATTATACTATAGATGGATATAAAAAACAACACATTCATGATAATTTAACCTAATTTAATGCTTGACAAAGAGGGAGATTGAGGATATAACTAATAGGAATAAAAAAACAAGAGGGTGAGCATATTATGGAAAAGCAAAAGTATCTTTTGGAGATCGACCGAGTGATTGAGCAGGGCATTTATAAGGATGATTGGCAATCCCTAGCCGATTATAAGGTTCCGGAATGGTTTTCAAAGGGGAAGTTTGGTATTTTTATTCACTGGGGAGTGTATAGCGTACCTGCCGCGGTAAGTGAATGGTATCCGCGCAATATGTACAGAGAAGGTACGGAGACATATGAGCATCACGTAAAAACCTATGGTCATCCGAAGGAATTTGGATACAAGGACTTTATTCCCATGTTTGAGGCCAAAAAGTTTGACCCAAAGGCATGGGCACAGCTTTTCAAAGCCTCCGGTGCACGTTATGTTATGCCGGTGGGTGAGCATCATGATGGATTTCAAATGTATAATAGTTCGCTCAGTCCGTACAATTCCGTAAATATGGGCCCGCATCGAGATATTTTGGGTGAGCTAAAGTGCGAAATTGAAAAGGAAGAGCTTGTGTTTACCACCTCATCTCATAGAGCGGAGCACTGGTGGTTTTTATCGGAAGGCTTAAAATTTGATTCCGGCGTAACCGATCCCGAGTGGGCGGCACTTTATGGCCCACCGCATCCGGCACCGGAGGATCTTTTCGATTTATATCAGGCAGCGCCGGATCAGGATTTCTTAGAAGACTGGCTGGTTCGCACCTGCGAGATGGTAGATAATTATCAGCCACAGGCATTGTATTTCGACTGGTGGATTGAAAATGTGGCCTTTAAGCCATATCTTAAAAAATTTACGGCTTATTATTATAATAGGGCAAAGCAGTGGGGGAAGGAGGTAGCCATTTATTATAAAATGGATGCATTCCCAAAAGGGACTGCAGTGGAGGATTTCGAGCGTTCCCAGCTACCGCAAATTAGCCCGTATCCTTGGCAGTCTTGCACCAGTGTTGCAAAAAACTCGTGGTGTTATACTGTAGGGAATAATTACAAAACATCAGAAGAGCTCATTGGGACTTTGGTTGACATTGTAAGTAAAAATGGAAATATGTTACTCAATATTGGACCCAAGGCAGATGGCACTATCCCACAGGAGGATGCCAATATTCTAAAAGACATCGGAAAGTGGCTTTTCATCAACGGGGAGGCAATTTACGACACGCGTCACTGGAGAGTTTTTGGTGAGGGACCTACCGAGGTGGTGGAAGGCTTTTACAATGATCATAACCGCAAGGCCTATACAAGCGAGGATATTCGCTTTACGATGAGAGGCGATGTGCTTTATGCGTTTGTCATGAAATGGCCGAAAGACGGCGTGGTTAAAATCAAAGCATTGGGCAAACACACCAAGCATTTTAATGGCATCATTGAGGATGTGAGTGTACTTGGAAGCCATGTGAAACCTCAGTGGATCATATGGGAAGAAGGGCTTACCATTAAGGCGGATGGCGTTGAAAGTAACTACCCTGTTTGCCTAAAATTAAAGCTTTTATAAAAATTCTTGACAATTGGAGAGATTTGCAGTATAATATCTCTATCTGTTTTTTAGGTTAACGGAGGTCAAAATGAAGGTAAATGTCGGCACGATTGTAAAGACACAAGGAGCACGGGTTTTGTTCGATGGAACAGCCAAAATGGAAGATGTAGTTTTCGGCGGAAATCTGTGTAGCTTTGACGGACCTTTCTCCATTTCCGGCGCTATTACCGGGATGGGAGAGGTTATGCAAATGGAGGCCCATGTAGCAGGTGTTTACAAGGGCATCTGCGACCGTTGCGGAGAAGAGATTTTATTACCTTTTGCGTTTGACATGGAGGAGCGTTTATCTGCTCGGGAATCGGAAGATGAAGAAGTGATAGTCATATCCGGTAACAATGTGGATGTTGCCCAGTTGGCTTTGAATAACTTTTTTTCCATGGCACCCTTGCAGCACTTGTGTCAAGAAGATTGCAAAGGTCTTTGCCAAACTTGTGGGACAAACTTGAATGAAAAGGAATGTGCGTGCACAAAGGACGCAAATGACTGTCGGCTCAGTATACTGGGTGACCTGTTTAAAACCTGATGATAAGTGAAACCATGATTTAAAATACATATTGGTGCTTTTTGCACCGTTTGGTATGAATAAGGAGGTGTTCTTAAATGGCGGTACCTAAGAGGAAAACATCAAAAGCAAGAAGAGACAAAAGAAGAGCAAACTGGAAGCTTGCCATCCCAGGAATGGTGAAATGTCCCCAATGTCATGAATATAAAATGCCTCATAGAATTTGTGACGCATGTGGATTTTATAACGGCAGAGAAGTCGTTAGCGTAGCTCAAAACTAAGCAAATATCCATAAAAGGGCTGTGATTAATCACAGCCCTTTTGCATTTGTATTTGCAATTGGAATTATTTTATCCTTTGATAATTCTCCTGCGCAAAACCTCGTACATGACAACGCCGCAGGCCACAGAAGCATTGAGGGATGAAATATCCCCTTTCATTGGGATTTTTATCAGCATATCGCATCGCTCTCGCACAAGTCTGCTCATGCCCTCGCCTTCACTACCCACCACGATAGCCACAGGTCCAGAAAGATCGGCCTCAAATATGGACTTCTCGCCCGTGCCTTCCATGCCGATTACCCAAAGTCCACGCTGTTTTAGTAGTTCAATGCAGGCGGCAATATTGGGGACTTTTGCAACAGGGGTATACTCCACGGCTCCGGCAGAGGTTTTGGCAACAGTGGCATTGATACCCACACTGCGCCTTTTTGGAATAATGATGCCATGCACGCCGGCACCATTGGCTGTTCTTATGATGGCGCCTAAATTGTGCGGATCCGTTAATCCTTCCGCGATGATAATAAAGGCAGGCTCGCCCTTATCTTCGGCAGATTTTAAAATGGTATCCACATCGCTATACTTCGCAGCCGACACAGCGGCAATAATACCTTGATGGCTACCACCATCTGACAACGCATCAAGCTTAACCTTTTCCACCTCAACGATGGGTATGCCGGCACTTTTGGCCTTTGCGATGATTTTATGAATACTGCCCATCGCACCTTTTTGCACATAAATCTTTTCAATATCCCGCTCGGCCCTCACAGCCTCTGCTACCGGATTTCTGCCCTCAATATAATCTTCTTGCATGCTTGTATCCTTTCAGCTGGTTCCGCTTTCTATTGAACCTATTCATTTCCCGAATTAATTGCATATTATAGCATATATTTTAAGACTCGTCAATTATTCGCCCAAATATAAAAAAAGATTTGACAACAAGCTAAAAAAAAGGTAAAATATATTATATATGCTTGGGGTTTTATGCCTTGCAAAGTGAAGGAGCTTTATACATGATAAAAAGTATGACCGGATATGGTCGGTGCGAAGTGGCGGATAAAGCGAAAAAAATAACAGGGGAAATTCGTTCTGTCAATCACAGATATTTTGATATCAACATTCGGGTACCACGAAATTATTCGTTTTTAGAGGAATATATTCGAGAATATGTATCCACCATCGCCTCGCGGGGAAAGATTGATGTATATGTAGGAATGGAAAATTATGCGGATGAGCAAAAAGAGGTCATTGTAGACGAAGGCCTGGCAGGTGCTTATATTCAAGCAGTAGAGGTGCTCACCCGAAAGTTTGACATTCGAAGTGATATTTCGGCAAGTTTTATTTCAAGGCTTCCGGATGTACTCATTGTAGAAAAGCAACCGGAGGATAAGGACAAAATTTGGGAACAGGTGAAGGGCGTATTGGCAGAGGCGGCGGGGGAATTTGTGGCCATGCGGTGCAGAGAAGGAGAACGTATTTCCCATTCGCTTATAGAACGCTGTGATTATATTCACTCAGTTGTGGATGAAATTGAAAAAAGAATGCCGCAGATTGTACAGGAATATACCGAAAGGCTTAAAAAAAGAATTGCCGAAATTTTAGAGGATAAAAATATTGATGAGGCCAGACTGCTGACGGAAGCCGCTATTTTTGCAGACAAAACCTGCACGGATGAAGAGGTAGTTCGGCTTCGTTCTCATTTGGTAGAATTAAAGACATCCCTCGGGCAGGACGCCCCCTCCGGCAGAAGGCTGGACTTTTTAATTCAGGAAATCAATCGTGAAATCAATACGATCGGTTCGAAATCCAATGACCTTAGCACCACTCGAATGGTAGTAGACTTAAAAGCAGAAATGGAAAAGCTGCGAGAACAGGTGCAGAACATAGAATAGGCGTAGGGCACATATAATAAATGGTATATGGAGGTTCAAATGAAGTTAATCAATATAGGATTTGGAAACATTGTATCGGCAGGCAGACTCATTGCCATTGTCAGCCCCGAATCTGCACCGATCAAGCGAATGATTCAAGAAGCCAGAGACAGAGGAATGCTCATTGACGCAACTTACGGCCGGCGTACAAGAGCAGTTTTAATTACCGATAGCGACCATATTATTCTATCGGCGGTACAACCCGAAACGGTAGCCCATCGTTTTTCGGGCAAAGACGCGGCAGCGGCGATGGAGGTGGAGGCAGACGATGAATAGAGGGGATTTGCTTGTGCTATCAGGCCCGGCCGGTGCAGGAAAGGGTACAATTTGCAAAGCTTTTATGGAATGCAATCCAAGTGTATTTCTGTCTGTATCTTACACAACCAGGGAACCCCGAAATAGCGAGATTGCCGGTGTTAATTATCACTATATCAGCCATGAGTGCTTTGAGCGTATGATTGAGCAGGACGAGCTACTTGAATATGCACAGTTTTGTGGCAACTATTACGGAACCGGCAAAAGGGCGGTTGTGGAAAAACTGGAAATGGGCATTGATGTGATTTTGGAGATTGAAGTGCAAGGTGCCATGAAGGTCAAAGAAAATTACCCTGAGGGTATTTTTGTATTTGTCATTCCGCCTTCCATGCAGGAGCTGCGAAGCAGAATTGTGAGCAGAGGCACCGAAACTCGTGAAAAAATTGAAGAACGATTAAAGGCTGCTTACTGGGAAGCGGAGCACATTTCTAATTATGACTATATTCTGCTCAATGATGATGTGGAAAAAGCAGTTTTCAAGCTTGAAGCCATTTTTGCGGCAGAAAAAACAAGGGTGAAGAGAAACATGGATTTTATTAAGGAGGTTTTTGAAAAATGATATATCCACCAATTAATGATTTGGTAGCCAAAACAGGCAATCGCTATAAGCTGGTGATTGTCACTGCTAAAAGAGCGAGAGAAATCGCCCAACAGGAGCGTAATGCAGAAAAAGAAAAGGAAAAAAGCAGTGAGACCATTACCCTTGAGAGCCGCATGAGAGACAAGATAACGGATAAAAGCAAGAAAAAAGTAATCAAACCCATTATAAGAGCATTAGATGAGATTATTAAAGGGGAAGTCTATATCGACTATCCCACAATGATAGCAGATGAGGAAATTGAGGATGCTTAGCGGGAAAAACATTGTGGTAGGGATATGCGGCGGCATCGCTGCATATAAAGCGGCCGATTTGGTCAGCCGACTCGTGCAGGCAGGTGCTGAGGTAGATGTGATGATGACCAAGGCTGCCTGTGAATTTGTTGCGCCACTTACTTTTTCAACGCTTAGCCAAAGGCCGGTTGTGGTGGATATGTTTGAAAACCCAATAAATTGGGAGGTAGAACATATTTCACTTGCCCAAAAAGCGGACTGCTTTGTCATAGCACCTGCTACTGCCAATGTGATTGGCAAAATAGCCTGTGGCATTGCGGATGACATGCTCACCACCACGGTGATGGCAACAAAATGTCCGGTAATCATTGCTCCTGCGATGAATATCAATATGTATGAAAATCCGATTGTGAAAGCCAATATGGAAAAGCTCACCAGCTTAGGGTATTGGTTTGTTGAGTCCCAAAGCGGCCGTCTTGCATGCGGCACAATAGGCTATGGCCGATTGGCGGATAATCAGCTCATTGTAGATAATATAAAAAAAGCGCTTGCCATCAAAAGTGATTTAGCAGGGCTTAAAATACTTGTATCCGCAGGACCTACCAGAGAATATGTTGACCCTGTTCGGTTTATATCCAATCCGTCCAGCGGCAAAATGGGATATGCCATCGCAGAAAATGCCGTAAAAAGAGGAGCGCAGGTCACTCTGGTTTCCGGGCCGGTTCATCTTTCACCGCCTCTTGGCGTGAGGGTAGTGAACATTACAAGTGCAGAACAAATGCACCAAGTGATGATAAAAGAGGCCAAGAAAACGGATATTGTGGTAAAAGCTGCGGCTGTAGGCGATTTTAGGTCCGCAAGTCAATCTGCGCACAAGATCAAAAAAGATGAAATAAAAACCATTGAACTCGTTAAAAATCCGGATATTTTGCAGGATATTTGTGCGCTTCCCGGCAAAAGAATTGTGGTTGGCTTTTGCATGGAAACACACCATTTGTCCCAAAATGCGCAAGCGAAGCTTATCCAAAAGGGCGTTGATATGATTGTGGCCAATGAAGTAGGCAGACCTGATGTGGGCTTTTCATCAGATAACAATGCCGTGCTGATTTATTATAAAAACAGTGAAAAAAAGGAAGAAATGCCCACCATGCCGAAAACAGCCTTGGCAGGAATGATTATTGATCGGGCATTGGCACTTTACAGAGGTATAAAAAAGTGAAAATTGCGGAAGTGATTATCAATACCACCGTCAAGAGCCTTGACCGTGTGTTTCACTACCTTGTGCCGGATAACTTTCAGGTAGAGGAAGGCACTCGGGTTGAGGTTCCTTTTGGGTTTGCCAATCAAAAGATGGTAGGCTATGTATCAAAATTAATTGATAGCAGTCCCTACAAGGACCTCAAGCAGATTTATAGGGTGATTGATAAAACACCGCTTATCTCGGGAAGCATGTTAGCGGTGGCACGCTTTGTACGTAGCAGATGCTTATGTTCCATGTCGGAAGCATTGCGGCTGCTACTCCCGCCTGCAGTTAAAATTATTTATGAAACGATGGTCATCGCACAAGCGCATACGGCAAGTCTTTCGCCCGTGCAGCAGCAGGTATATCAAATGCTGCAAAAGTCCGGGGGAAAGATGGAGCTAAAGAAGCTTATGCAGTCTTGCGAGGCAAAAAATGATGCTTCTATTCGCGCCATGGAGAAAAAAGGCGCAGTTTCAACGATCAGACGGGCGCTCGGTGGGGCGAAGGAAAAAATCAGAAAATATGCTGTTTTGGCAATCTCACCGGAGGAAGCCTTGGCGCTTTTACCACAGCTTAAAAAAAGAGGCGTGGCAATGAATAGAGCAATGGAAATGCTCGCAGAGCACCTTCGTCTTCCCGTGAGTGATCTTGCCCAGTACACCGGCTGTTCTTATCAGTCGTTGCAACAACTTGAAAGAGACGGTTATATAGAAATTGAGGATACGGTCATCTTTCGTAGTCCCTATGATAGCAATTCTTTTGAAAAAACCGATGCATATACTCCCACGAGGGAGCAACAAAGTGCACTCGATAAAATATATCCTGAAATGGAAAATAGCGCACCACGCCCAATTTTGCTCTATGGGGTAACGGGTAGTGGCAAAACAGAGGTTTTTCTCCAAGCGGCGCAAAGGTGTATTTCTCTTGGCAAGAATGTGATTATCCTGGTGCCTGAAATTTCACTCACGCCACAAATGACGGAGCGGTTTATCGCCAGATTTGGCAGTACCGTGGCGGTCATTCACAGCGGACTGTCCTTGGGTGAGCGGTATGACGAATGGCGAAGGATTAAAGAAAACGCGGTAAAGGTTGTAGTGGGTGCCAGATCCGCTATTTTTGCACCTTTTGAAAATATTGGTCTTATTGTAATCGATGAAGAACAAGAGCTGACCTATAAATCCGAAGTCTCCCCCAGATATAATGCAAAGGATATCGCTACTTTTCGTGCAAAGCAGTTCGGCGCATTGCTACTGCTGGCATCTGCCACGCCGTCTGTGGAGAGTTTTTACAAAGCACAAAAGAATGAATATCAGCTTTTAAGGCTCAGCGGAAGATATAACATGCAAATCATGCCAAAGGTTTCTATTGTAGATATGGCGAGCGAGCTTGCCGAGGGCAATCGCAGTATTATTAGTCGCACGCTTGCATATGAAATCGACCAAAACATACAAAAAAATCAGCAAACGATTTTATTCTTAAACCGAAGGGGTTATTCGACCTTTGTATCCTGTCGCAGTTGTGGTTTTACACTCAAGTGCCCTCACTGCAGTATATCTCTTACCTATCACAGTGAGGGGGAAAAGCTGAGTTGCCATTATTGTGGATATCAAACAGTTCAAGTTGTAAGCTGCCCCTCCTGCTCTAGCAGGTATATTAAATATTTTGGCAGTGGTACGCAAAAAGCCGAAGATGAGCTTAAAAAGATGTTCCCCAAAGCCACCATGATACGAATGGATGCGGACACCGCCTCCCATAAGATGGCACACCAACAAATATTTGACCGTTTTTCGAAGGAAAACGTGAATATACTTTTAGGAACCCAAATGGTCACGAAGGGTCTGGATTTTCCAAATGTCACCCTTGTAGGCGTTATTGCGGCAGATGCTTTGCTGAACATGAGCGATTATAGAGCGGGTGAGAGAGCATTTTCTCAACTGATGCAAGTATGCGGACGAGCCGGAAGGGGAGACATTCCCGGCAGAGCGGTGATACAGACTTACAGTCCGGATGACAGTATTATTCACTTGGCCTCGGTACATAATTATGATGATTTTTTCAGCGGGGAAATACAAATTCGGCAAAGCCTTGAAAATCCGCCATTTTCTATGATGGTCAATATGATTATCAGCAGTGAGAAAGAAGAAAAAGCGGAAGAATATGCCCTTGTGCTGAACAAAATTGTAAAAGAGGAAATGAATGAAGATATTTGCACCGCTATTTTCCCTGCCGCACAGGCACCGATTTCTCTTTTAAGAGGCAGGTATAGATACCGCATCTTGTTGAAGGTCAATGAATGCGCACAAATGTATGGTGTCTTAGAAAATATTTATAACGAACATATTGAAAGAAACAGCGGCGTTTCCCTGGAGATTGATATCAATCCGAACAGTATCTTATAGGGCATGCAAAGGGCCGCGAAAGGAGATTAAAAATGGCACTGAGAGGAATTTTAAAAGACGGAGACGAAACCCTGAAAAAAAAATCAAGAGCGGTTGATAAATTTGATCAAAAACTGTACACACTACTAGATGATATGGCCGAAACCTTGGCAGAATATAACGGTGTGGGAATTGCTGCTCCTCAGGTTGGGATTTTAAAGAGGGTAATTGTCATTGACACCGGCGAATGCTTTGTTGAAGCAATTAATCCGCGAATGATAAAATGCATGGGTGAGCAAACAGATGTGGAGGGATGTTTAAGCCTTCCGGGCAAATTTGGCGAAGTGGTGCGCCCATTGCATCTCACCCTCATTGCGCAAGATAGAAATGGCAAGGAATTTGCGATGGAGGCGGAAGGGTTGCTTGCCAGAGCAGTTTGCCATGAGGTTGACCATCTTGATGGTTTGATGTTCTATGAAAGGGCAACGAGAATGGTTAGCGATGCGGAAATGAAAAGAAGGAGAAATAAATGAGGATACTTTTTATGGGCACACCCGATTTTGCTGCAAAAAGCCTTGCAAGGCTGATAGCAAACGGCGCTGATATTTGCGGCGCAGTGTGCCAATGCGATAAGCCAAAGGGCAGAGGCATGGACATTTGCATGCCGCCGGTAAAACAAATTGCCCTGCAAAGCGGTATTCCGGTTTTTCAGCCGGATACGCTGAAGAATGAAGCGTTTATACAGCAACTGAGTGAGCTTGACCCGGAGCTGATTGTCGTGGTGGCATATGGCAGAATTTTGCCGAAATATATACTTGATTATCCCAAATGCGGATGCATCAATGTGCATGCTTCGCTTTTGCCAAAATATCGTGGTGCGGCGCCAATTCAATGGGCTGTAATCAATGGAGAGCGTCAAACCGGCGTATGTACTATTTACCTTACGGAGCAGCTGGATGCAGGAGATATTCTGCTCAGTCAAAGTACAAACATTGGCATTGAGGAAACGGCAGGAGCGCTTTATGAGCGACTATCCGAAATGGGTGCTTCTCTGCTTATCGATACAGTTGAAGGGATCAAGGCAGGTAGCCTTACGCCCACTGTGCAAGAAGAGAGCCAGGTCAGTTTTGCGCCGATGCTAAAAAAGGAAATGGGCGAAATCAATTGGAATTCTTCAGCCGAGCAAATATACCACCTTGTGCTTGGACTATCACCATGGCCGGGTGCATACACATATTGTGATAAGGGTATTTTAAAAATACACAAGTTGGCACGGATGAAGGATGATTTTGATGGACAGCCCGGCAGTATTGTAGATGTTGATGGGCGCATTATTGTAAAAACAGGAAATGGATGCGTGGAGCTGATGCAGCTACAGCTTCCCGGAAAGAGACAAATGAGTGCACCTGAGTTTTTAAGAGGAAATACTCTTTATCAAGGCGCTGTATTAGGAGGCTAAAAAATGTTTTATATGGATCAGTATTATCTCATATTTGTTGTGCCTACACTACTTCTTGCACTTTACGCACAATTTAAGGTGAAGAGCACATATGCGAAGTATGCAAAAATAGCAAGTAAAAAAGGGCTAAGTGGCCAAGCAGTTGTAAGAGCAATGCTTCTTAGTAGCAACATTACAAGTGTAAAAACAGAATTCATCGCCGGTAATCTGACCGATCACTTCGACCCGAAGGCCAATGTCGTGCGTCTTTCTGAAGGGGTATATGAAGGTACTTCGGTTTCCGCTATTGGTATTGCGGCACATGAGGCCGGGCACGCGTTGCAGCATCATATGGGGTATATATGCCAATTAAAATGAGAAATGCAGTACTTCCTGTGGCGCAGATTGGTACGTACGCCGCCTTTCCTCTTGCTATTTTAGGCATTGTTTTAGGATATGGATCGCTCATTGATATTGGCATTTTGCTCTTTGCAGGTGTTGTAGTATTTCAATTTGTCACCCTTCCTGTGGAAATAAACGCCAGTCGGCGTGCAATTACTGCTTTAGAGAGTAACCACATTTTACAAGACGATGAACTGCTCGGTGCAAAAAAGGTGCTCAGCGCAGCTGCCTTGACTTATATTGCGGCAGCGGCAGTAGCATTTGCCAATCTACTCCGATTGGTGTTGCTGCGGCAGAGCAGCAGGCGGTGACAGAGTGGATGGACGAAAAGCAGCATTTGATATTTTATATAAAGTAGAGCACGATGGTGCTTATGCCTCTTTGGCACTTGGTGAGGTGCTTGGAAAATCAAAAATGTCTGACGAGGACAAGGCTTTGGCTACCCATATTGTCTATAGTGTGCTACAACATAAGCTACATGCAGATTATATCATCGGGCATTTTGCCTCACAAGCGAAAAAAACCGAACTGGTAACCAGCATTATTCTTCGTATGGCCATCTGCCAGATTGCGTTTTCTGATAAATTGCCGGATTATGCAGTGGTGAGCGAAAGCGTGAACTTAACGAAAAAAATAAAAAAACCCTATTTATCAGGTTTTATAAACGGTGTTTTGCGCTCGTATATTCGAAAGAAGGCCGAGATTGAATATCCGAAGGAAAAGGCACAATATTTAAGCATTATCTACTCTTATCCGCTGTGGCAGGTCAAAAGGTGGATGGATGTTTTTGGTGAAAAGGCAGAATTTATATTGCAAAGCGGGAATATGCACCCGCCCATGAGCCTTCGGGTCAACACACTTAAAACCACGCCTGAAGCTTTGATACAAAAATTTGAGAATGAAAAGGGCATTGTACTAAGAGAAGGGTATCTTTGCAAGGATGCATTAGAGGCACAAAAGGGCTTTTCTGTGGCGGATGATCACAGCTATATGCAGGGGTTATATACACCTCAAGACGAGGCTTCCATGATGGCGAGCGTCATTTTGGATCCCCAAAAGGGGCAAAGTGTTATCGATATGTGCGCATCGCCCGGTGGCAAGACCACGCATATGGCGCAGCTGATGGAAGGCTGTGGCACAATTACCGCATTTGATGTGCATCCCCATAAAATAAAGTTGATTGAAAATAGCGCCAAAAGGCTTGGGATAGATATTATAAGTGCGAACGCAAGGGATGCGGCTTTGCCGGATCCTCATTACGAGAATTCTGCAGATCGGGTATTGGTGGATGCACCCTGCACCGGTAGCGGCGTTTTGCGCCGCAAACCCGATATGAAGTGGACAAGAAAAATGGAAGATACAAAAGCGCTTTGTGCCAAGCAGTATGAATTGCTTTGTACAGGGGCATTATATGTAAAAGAGGGTGGATATCTTGTCTACTCCACCTGCAGCATAGACCCTGCGGAAAATGAGCAGATTGTACAGCGATTTTTAAGTGCACATCCCACTTTTGAATGGGCCGATATTTCCACATATTTGCCAAAAGATAAAGAGCAGGATAAGGGGAGTGGCTGCGTTACTTTTATGCCGGGCGAATACCACGCAGACGGATTTTTTATAGCCAAGCTAATGAGAAAGAGAATAGAAAATGGAGAATAACTTGCAAAATCTAAAAGATTTTACATATAAACAGTTAGAAGAATTTATTCTGTCTTTAGGAGAAAATGCGTACAGAGCCGGCCAGATTTTTAAATGGCTTAGTCTTGGGGTTAGCTCCTTTGATGAGATGACGGATATCCCCAAAAAGCTCCGCGCGCAGCTTGCAGAAAAGAGCCATATCAGCAGTCTCCAAATTGCAGATATGCAAAGTGCAAAGGACGGTACGAAAAAATACTTATGGCGGCTTGTAGACGGTCAGTGTATCGAAAGTGTACTGCTTAAATATAAGCATGGGTATTCCATTTGTATTTCTACCCAAGCAGGCTGTGCCATGGGATGTACATTTTGTGCTTCCACCATTGGTGGAAAGATCCGCAATTTAACCCCCGGAGAAATGCAGGACCAGATTATATTTGCTTCAAAAAGCATAGGGGAGAGAATATCCCATGTGGTACTCATGGGCATTGGTGAACCGCTCGACAATTACGAGAATGTCATCACCTTTCTCAAAAATGTGGGGTGCGAAAAAGGGCAAAACATGAGCTATCGAAATATTTCACTTTCTACCTGTGGAATTGTGCCTCAGATTGATAAATTGGCAGAAGAAAAAATGCCCATTACCTTATCCGTTTCTCTGCACGCTCCTACGGATGCACAGCGAAGCGAGATGATGCCGATCAATAAAAAATATCCAATTATAAAGCTACTAGAGGCATGTCGGCACTATATTCATGAGACGGGCCGTAGAATTAGCTTTGAATATGCACTGATTATGGGCGTAAATGACAGTGCACAAAGTGCTGATACACTGGCCTTACTGCTTCGAGGAATGCTTTGTCATGTCAATATCATTCCCATTAACAGTTCGGGGCGAGAGGGATTTGTAAGGCCTTCTACCAAAGCAGTTGCGGCTTTTGTTGACAGGTTAAATCAAAAGGGAATAAACGCTACCATCAGGCGAGAGCTTGGCAGTGATATTAAGGCTTCTTGCGGTCAGCTCAGGAGAAGCGAGAGAGAAGATAGAGAGCTTATTTAGCCTATCAGAAAAAGGAGTGATGAGTTTGCAAGTATACATACACAGCCTGAAAGGGGAAAAGCACCGTGTCAATCAAGATTGCTACAGGAGCAATGATGAAAAGGGCCTGTATATGATTGCAGACGGCATGGGAGGATATTTAGCAGGGGAGGTTGCAAGTAAAATTGCATGCGACTGTATTGAAAGCAATATTGATGATTTTTCAAGCACTGCTATTCTTTGTGCCATCGAAAAAGCAAATACAGAAATATACACCTTAAGCCGTGAAGAAAAGTATAAAGGGATGGGGACAACGGCAGCGGTATGCATGATTAAAAACAATAAGCTGATTGCCGCGCATGTGGGAGACAGCCGAATTTATATTTATGATCAAAATAAATTGAGGGCTGTGACAAAAGACCATTCTTATGTAGAAGAGCTGATTAGTAGCGGCGAGATTACAAGGCAACAGGCGAATTCCCACGCCATGCGCAATGTGATTACAAGAGCCATTGGTGCTGAGCAGAAGGTTGTAGCGGATCTCTTTGATTATACACTAACGGATGAGGACATCATTTTGCTGTGCAGTGACGGACTTTCTACTAGCATATCGGATGAAGAACTACTGCAGACCTTAAGTGGCGCGGATATTGAAAAGCTGCCGAAGCAGCTTTGTGATATGGCAGTGAGCAAGGGCTGTACGGATGATGTTACGGTCATGATGATAAGTTCAACGAGGGGATGGTGTGAGCAGTGATAGGAACACTTCTTGGAAATAGATATGAAATTATCGAGCGCATCGGCAGTGGTGGTATGGCACATGTATACCTTGCGAAATGCAGATTGTTAAATCGAGATGTGGCTATAAAAGTTTTGCGAGATGAGCTGAAGGAAAATATAGAATTTGTGGATCGTTTTAAGGTGGAAGCCCAGGCGGCGGCCAGTCTTTCTCATCCCAATATCGTATCTGTATACGATGTGGGGGAGGAAAACGGCATTTACTATTTTGTCATGGAGTATATTGAGGGTATCACGCTAAAGGATTATGTGACCACAAAGGGTGCACTGGACTATAAGGAAGCGATAGGGGTTATTTTGCAGGTGGCCTCTGCCATTGAACATGCGCATAAAAAATCCATTATTCATCGTGATATTAAGCCTCACAATATACTGATTAACAAAGAAGGTATTGCAAAGGTTACCGATTTTGGCATAGCCCGCGCTGTGACAGATGCCACCATGGTCAAAGGTGGTAATGTCATTGGCTCTGTTCATTATTTTTCACCCGAACAGGCACGCGGCATGGATGTTGATTATAAAAGCGATATTTATTCACTCGGCATTGTGCTATATGAAATGCTCACGGGAAGTGTACCTTTTGATGCGGATACCCCTTTTGCGGTGGCAAAAATGCAGGTGGAGGCAACCCCTTTGGCTCCTTCACTAAAAAAAGAGGGAATTCCAAATGCAATCGATGGCATCGTGCTAAAGGCAATGGCAAAGGATCCTGCTCTTCGATACCAATCTGCAAGTGCTTTGATTGAGAGCCTCAAGCAGGTCATGGAAAATCCCGCCACAAGGATAGATAACGAGGATGTATATGCAACGAAATATGTTCCCGTAGTTCCAACAAAGGAAGACGACAAAGCGGTAAAGCATCGGCCTGAGGCGAATGCACGGAAGGATAAACGAGCAGTGATCTTCGCATGGATGACGGCGGCCTTTTTCATTCTTGCCGTGGGGCTTTATGCTTTATATGGTTCAAATCTTGCGGCCGGAAAACCCAAGGAGAAGGAAGTACCGCAGGTTGTGGGCATGAAGTATGATGAAGCAAAGAGCAAATTCACCTCTGATACGGTTGTTATCACGATGGACAGAAGCGAATTTAGCGAAAAATATGCCGACGGGTATATCCTCCAACAAACACCCGAAAAAGGTGAAAAATATACCGATATGCCGCTTGAAATTCGTGTGGTTGTGAGCAAAGGCATGAAAAAGACCTTTTTAGAGGATTATGCAGGTAGAAATTATAAAGAAGTAGAAACCGAACTAAAGAGTGAGGAAGGGCTTGCTGTCAGCATTAAGTATGAGACAGACGAAACATATCCGATTGATGTCATTATCAAAACTTCTCCTGCGGCAGGCAGTGAAATGCAGGAAGGCGAGAGGGTGACACTATATGTCAGCACCGGTCCGGAAGTCAAGTCCATTAAGGTGCCAAATGTGGTGGGCATGAAAGAGGAGCAAGCAGTCAGTGCAATCAAGAGCGCTCAGCTCACTGTGAATGTGAGTAGCCAGGAGTCTAATAAAGAAAAAGGAACCGTGATTTCCCAAAGTCCGCAGAGTGATGCGCAGGTCAGCGAGAAAACAGCCATCACCATTGTGGTCAGCAGCGGTGGCATAGCAAAGCCGGATGGCAATACCACGGGTGCATCAAACCCCACAGCATCGCCCGGTAAAAAAGTAAAGATGCCCGGCCTTGTTGGGATGAATTTAGAAGAGGCAAAATCGGCCGTGAGCAATGCAGGACTTTCCCTCAGTAATACCATCACGTATGTGGAGAGTGCAGATTACCCGAAGGGTGTGGTTATTTTCCAATCACCTGCGGCTGGTGAGAGCATAGCAGAAAAAAGCAAGGTGGAAATTAAAGTGAGCAGTGGCAGATAAGGCGGAGTTTCCGTTATATCGGCATGCATGATAGAGGGGTTATGGAAAAAACAAATGTGCTTGGTAGGATTTATAAAGGAATAGGCGGATTTTACTATGTGAAATCCGAAAACAAAGTATATGAATGTAGAGCAAAGGGCGTGTTTCGCAAAGAAAAAATCACGCCTTTGGCCGGAGACCTTTGTGAAATTCAAATTTTAGACGAAAATGCTATGCTGGGCAACCTTGAAAAGATATTGCCAAGAAAAAATCAGTTTATTCGCCCCAGTGTCGCCAATGTGGATATCATGGCGATTGTATGTGCACCCGAGCAACCAAGTTTTCAGCCATTGCTGATTGATAAGCTGGCGGTTACGGCAGCTTACAGCGGAGCGGAGTGCATCCTCATTATTAACAAAAGCGATTTGGATACAAAAGGCGCTGTGCAGGACCTTTTAGCGGTTTATACAAAGGTCGGCTATAAGGTGTTTATCACCGAGGCAAAGGAAAATAAATGCATTACCGATCTGAAGGATTATATCCAAGGGAAAATTACGGTACTCGCAGGAGCCTCCGGTGTTGGGAAAACCACTTTGCTCAATTGTATATGCCCCGGATTTGCAGCGCAGATGGGAGATTTAAGCGCCAAAACCGGCAGAGGGAAGCATACCACACGAACAACGGAAATTTATGAGATAGACGGTGGCGGCTATGTGGTGGATTCGCCGGGCTTTAGCAGTTTTGAACTTGGCGGAATAAGTGCTAATGAGTTGCAGGGTTTGTTTCCGGAGCTTTCTGCCATCAATGGGAAATGCCGTTTTTCAGGCTGTGCGCACATAGAGGAGCCAAATTGCTATGTGAAAGAAATGCTGGAAACGGGCGAGGTGCCCGCCACAAGATATGAAAGCTATAAAGTGCTTTATCAAATGCTAAAAGAGCAAAAACATTGGAAAAACATAGAGAGGAATGAGTTTTAACATGATAAAGGTAGCACCTTCTATTTTAGCTGCGAATGCAGGCAGATTGTGTGAAGATATTCAAATGGTGGAAAAGGCCGGAGCGGACCTTTTGCATATTGACGTGATGGACGGACATTTTGTACCGAATTTAACTTTTGGACCCGTGGTGGTAGAGGGCATACGCCCCTACACCAAAATGATTTTTGATGTGCATTTAATGATAGAAGAGCCTGAAAAATTCATAGCACCCTTTATAAAAGCGGGAGCGGATATCATCACGGTGCATGCCGAAATAAAAGGGGACTTGCAAGGTTGCATTGACCTTATTCACAGTTTTGGAAAAAAAGCGGGTATTGTGTTTAATCCCGATACGCAGGTAGATGCGTATTTGTCCTACCTATCCGGCGTTGAAATGGCACTGGTGATGTCGGTTTATCCCGGCTTTGGAGGGCAATCCTTTATTCCTTCGGTATTGCCAAAAATCACCGCAATTCGTGCCGCGGCAGGCCCGGATTTTGATATTGAAATTGACGGCGGCGTGTCCCCAAAAAATATAGCAGAAGTGCTCAGCGCTGGTGCCAATGTGATTGTAGCAGGCTCGGCTGTATTTGGCGCCCCGGATCCTGCACAGGCAATCAGGCAGCTAAAAGGAGCAAAATAAGGTGAGGGGCATCATTCTTGCGGCCGGAGAGCTTTTGTACGATGAGTCTTATGTCGAGGAACTACAAAATGCGGATTATATCCTATGTGCAGATGGCGGATATGACCATGCAATTGCACTTGGAATTGTGCCGCATATGATTATCGGCGATATGGATTCGGTGAAAGCATCCTTGCCAAAGAAAGGCATCCTTTTGAACACCGCCAAGAAGAAAAAAGATGAAACGGATACCCAGCTTGCCATTCATATTCTGCTTGAATGGGGTTGCACAAGTATCACCATTATCGGCGGCACCGGTGGTCGCCTTGATCATACACTTGCCAATATGTCCTTGCTTTTCCACATTGCCGAAAAAGGTGCCACAGCGTGCCTCCTTAGCGGGAAAATGCGTTGCCGGCCACTGATGGGGCAGCTATGTATTGCCGGCAAAAAAGGGGATGTTGTATCGGTATTGCCTTTCGGGAATAGGGTGGAGGGTATTCGCACTCAGGGCCTTGAATACCATCCGGCAGGCGATGTACTGGAAAGGTTTTTGCCTACCGGTATCAGCAATGTAATGACGGAGAACACTTGTATGATAGAAATAGAAAAGGGCTTTGCTATAGTGGTTCATATCGTGGAAATGTAAGGACAAAGAGGTGTACGCATGAAAAAAACAAAGGAAAAACAAAGTGCAAGGAAGGTCTATCAGATTAAAAACAATCCTAAAAAGAGTCATCATGCTTTGGGCTTTTTTGTTTTTCTATGCATTGCCGCTATCATTGTCTTTGGTATTTCCTATGCAAGTAGCCATGGTATACTGAACACTACATTTATTTCAGAGGCTATCGCAACGTACATTTCAAAAGTTGAAAATCATGAGGACACAGAAAAAAAGGAAAATGAAGCGAATGTTATCCCTTTAGAGTCGGGCGGGAATTATCGATATACGCCGTATCAAGATAAGGTAGCGGTCTGCGGAAAAGAGAGCATTAGTATCATGAATGCATCCGGGGAGGAAGTCTTTCGTCACCCCATGAAGCTAGATGTGCCACTTGTTTCCGCCGAAAATGGCGCAATGATTGTAGCCAGCAGGGGAAAAACACAGCTTTTGTACCATCGTGGGAAAGACGAAATAAAGGAAATTACAGCAAAAAACATCGTTACGCAGGTAAAAATGAGCAAAAGCGGGTATTTTGCAGTAATCACCGAAGAGGTAGGATACGATGGGGGATTATACATCTATAACTCCCAAGGTGAGATTACCTATATTTGGATGTCTGGCACGGGACGGATTATTGATGTGGATATTTCTCCCAGTGGAAAGCTTCTTGCTGTATCGCTGATGGATGTCTCCAGCGGTAGCGTAAACGGGAACATTCTGTTTTTTCATAATGGCGTGGATGAGAGAGCATATGCAGGAGCAAATGAACAAGACAATCTCATCTCAACCGTGAAATGGATGGACGACAGAACACTTTTGGCAGTGGGAGATAGCCAACTACTTTGCATCAATTCCGACGGAAAGAAAAAGTGGAGCTGGGATTATGAAGGGAAAAGCTTGTTATCCTATAATGTGGACCGGGCGGATATGCCTGTTTTCGCGCTGAGCAGTGGTTCTATGGGCACAAATCGTAGCTGTGAAATTGTCATGATGAATAAACAAGGGAAAAAAAGCGACCCTTTTCAAATAGATACCGAAATGAAAAATATTAGCACAAGTAGTGGCAAAGCGGCAGTGGTATGCGCACGAGAGGTAATTATGCTGGATCGCTATGCGAAGGAAAAAAGCAGAACTGCATTAAAGAAAGATGTAAGCTGTGGCACGATGTTTGGTAGCGGAAACAAAATGTTAGCGGTATCGGGTGCCATGGCGGATGTGATTACCATAAAGTAAAGGATGTGTAGATATGATACTTGATTTACTATTTGCGGCGGTACTCATCATAAGCATTTTCGTGGGACTAAAATATGGGTTTGCACAGTCGGTATTTGGCTTTGCTTCTACATTTTTATCCATCGTTCTTGCGTATATTTTTTATGAGCCATTTCGCACGCTTTTGATGAGCTTTGAATTTTTTGTGAATATTCATGAGAGCATTATGAAAAATGTAGCCAAATATATTACGCCCTCGGTGCAAAGCAGCAATACCTTGCCGGGTTTCATTCCGAAAAATGCTATCCAATCCGGTATGAATAATGCGGCGCAAGGCACCTCGGGAATCATTGCGGATATCGTGATGGGCGTGATTATTATTGTTATTTTCATTGTACTGGTGAAGATCATCATGAAGGTCATCGGACTTGTGCTTGGACTGATTGTGAAACTGCCGGTTGTAAAACAATTTGATGGTCTTTTGGGCGGAATGTTCGGTGCATTAAATGGGCTGATGCTTTGCTATCTTGCAGCTGCCATTGTGTTTTTGGTGATTGCCAACTCCGAGGCTGCTTGGCTGAGCGGACAGCTTCAGAATTCGTATGCATCAGCGTATTTCTATAAAAATAATTTGGTGATCAACTTACTCATGACGATGAGTAAATAAACTTCACTTACTTTTACGAAATGACGAAAGAGGGATTTCCATATGGCGTTTTTTTATAAAGATGCAAAGCCCGGCAGAGGAATTGGAAAGGATGAACCGAAAAAAAAGGGAATTGCACTGTTTTTTGAGCTTTACATCAGGAAATTTTGGGCCTATATGTTGCTGAATGTTCTATTTATTATAACGTCACTGCCGGCGATTGCTATTTATAGCATTTTGCTTATTTATTATGCGCAGGCACAGGATTTGGATATGCTTTTAACATGCATTTTTGCGGCTATAATGCTTGTTATTCTGCTGGGAGGAGGACCTACAACTGCGGGATATCATTATGTGCTTCGGAATTATGTTCGGGAAGAGCATTCCTTTTTATGGAGTGATTTTTTCGAGCACACAAAAAAGAATTTTATCCAGTCAATGATGATGTGGGTAATTGATGTGATTGTGGTTGCACTACTCATTACCAATGCACGTTTTTATGTTGCAGTGGCATCACAGGGCACATTTCATTTGGTGGCACTTGCCGTATTTTCAGTATTTTGTGCTTTTTACGTCATGCTTCATTTCTTTATCTGGACAATGATGGTCACCTTCAAGCTTTCCCTATGGCCGATTGTGCGCAATTCCTTTATCTTAGTTGTGGCAAGCTTATATCGAAACCTTTTGGGTGTTATTATTGCCGCAGGTTGCTTTTTTGCGCTCAGCACTTTGTCCGTGTATATTAGCATACCGTTTTTACTGATCATGGGCGCTGCGCCGCTCGGCCTTATTTTTCAGATGATTTCTTATAAAACCCTTAAAAAATATATGCTAGACCCTGCACTTGCGGCAGAAGAAGCGGCAAAAGAGAATGAAGAATGCGATTTGGAGGAAAAGCTTTGGCAAACTTATGATAATGATGTCGCTGCGCTTTTTCGGAGCAAAGAGCACAGTGATAAATAAGGAGAAGGTTTATTGGATACAATAGGCGATGAAAGGATGGTTAAGAGTATGGTAAAATATGAAATTGCAAACGGAATTAATCTGTATCATATAGAAACGGACAAATTCAAATCCTTTTCTGCGAGCATCAATATATACAGAAATTTAAATGCAGGCGAAGCCGCTAAAAATGTACTCATGCTGAAGGTGTTGCGTAGTGCAAGCGCACAATATCCGTCTATTGCAGACATGGAAAAGAAGCTGGAATGGCTATGGGGCGCACGACTTATTGCAGATGTAAAGAAAAAAGGGGATATACAGGTACTGTCCCTTTCCGCTGCCACCTTATCCGATAAGTATACAAAAGCATCTTCCGCACAGGAAATTTCCAGGTTTCTCTTGGATGTTTTTCTATGCCCAAAGGTAACTTGCGATGGGTTTGATAGCAGAATAATGCAGATAGAAAAAAGCAACCTGAAAAACTTAATCATGAGCGTACTAAACGATAAACGTGCATATGCCGAAAAGAGACTGGTTGAAGAAATGTGTGCCGATGCGCCTTTTGGTATTTATGAACTGGGTAGGGTAGAGGACGTAGATGCAATAACCCCAGAAGAGCTATATGCTCATTACAAACAAGTACTAGCGGAGAGCCGCATGGATATTTTTATTTGCGGCAGTGAAAACACCGCGGATTTATTTAGAGCTGCGCTTTGCGGCTTTGGCGGCGAAAAGCAGCACCTATCCACGAAGGGCCTAAAGGGAGCCGTGCCTGCCAAAATGCACGAGGTTGTGGAAGAAATGGAAACCCAACAATGCAAGATGGCCATTGGTTTTCAGATAGAAGGGGAGCTTACGGAAGAAAATTATTATACGTATATGATGTACAATTCCGTATTTGGCGGCGGTGTGCATTCCAAGCTCTTTAACCATGTTCGTGAAAAGCTTAGCCTTGCATACTATGCATATTCAAGGCTTATACGCCACAAAAGTATTGTAACGGTTGCCACGGGCATTGAGCTAGATAAATATGAAAAAACCCGTGAAGAAGTATTTCGCCAAGCACAAGAGATAGAAAATGGCAATATAACCGATACCGAATTCGTGGCAGCAAGAATTGCCCTGGAAACTTATTTGCGTTCGCTTAGCGATACACCGGAGAATATGCAGGAGTTTTATATCAATAATCTGTTATCCGGTTTTGGCGGCAGTGTAATCCAAGCAATAGAAGGCATTGGAAAGGTAAAGAAGGAAGATGTCATTTCGGCAGCAGCTCATATGAGGCCACATACACTGTATTTTCTAAAGAATAAGTAGAGCAGGAGGGAATAGAGATGGGACTTACTAAATATGATGAATTAAATGAAACGCTATATACGTATACCCATGATAGTGGGCTAAAACTATATCTTGTGCCAAAAAAAGGGTTTAGCAAATCTTGTTTTTACTATGCCACGCACTATGGTTCAATTGACAATCATTTTATACCGATTGGCGGTAGTGAATATATCACTGTGCCCGATGGCATTGCGCATTTTTTAGAGCATAAGCTGTTTGAACAGCAAAGTGGAGGCAATGTATTTGAAGCCTTTGGGGCGCAGGGCGGTTTCGCCAATGCGTATACCAGCTTTGACAGTACGGCCTATCATTTTTTTAGTGTGACGAACACCTTGGAGAACTTAAAAATATTAATTGATTTTGTACAAAACCCATACTTTACAGATGAAAATGTGGCGAAGGAACAGGGGATAATCGGGCAGGAAATCAATATGTATCAGGATAATCCAAACTGGATGGTTTATTTTAATATGCTGCGTTGCCTCTATCATGCACATCCGGTTAAAAGGGACATTGCGGGCACCATAGAAAGCATTGGTAGCATTACAAAAGAAGTGCTATATACTTGCTACAATACATTTTATCACCCATCCAATATGGTACTCTGCGGCGTTGGAGATTTTAATCCGGATGAAACTGCAGCGTTTATATTTGGGCAGCTAAAGAGCGTACCGCCCTCTCCCGCTGCAAGTCGCCGCATGCCGCAGGAGGATAGGGGCATAGCACAGAAAGAGGCACAGTGCCGCCTGAGTGTATCCATGCCGATATTTTGTATCGGATTTAAAGATACGCCGGTGCAAGAGCCCTTAGCGCTTATCAAAAAGAGAATGTGCAATGCCATTGCGCTAAAGCTCTTGTTTGGCAAAAGTGCTGCAATATATACGAAGCTGTACGACGAAGGACTGATTGACGGCTCCTTTGGCACCGATTATACCTGCGAGGAGTCTTATGCGTTTAGCGAGCTGATGGGAATGAGCAAAGACCCTATGGAGCTGCAAAAGCAAATTGTGCAAGCGATAAGAAACCCCCAAATTCTCAAAGAGGATTTTGAAAGAATCAAGCGCAGCCGCCTATCCGGCGTGATGTCCGCTTTTGATGACCCGGAGGACTACGCGGATAAATTGTCTCGCTATTTTGCAAAAGGGCTTAATTTATTCGATATTTTGCCAATGCATAACAGCATTACCTTTGAAGATGTACTAACGCAAATATCGGAGCATTTTCGAGAGGAAAATATGGTGATGTCTGTTGTTTTGCCAAACAAGGAGTAACGCATTTGGCAAATATAAGTGCAACAGTATTTTTAAAGGTCTATATGATAATATTCCGCTAAAAAAGGCAGAGAAATTCAAGGTAAAACCTTGAAAAATCTCTGCCTTTTTGGTGGAAATAAATGAACAATATTTGTAATTTCATAGTTGACAAGCGGATATTAAGTGGTGCAATTTGTGTAAGTCTATATCGCAATTAAAACAAGAGCGAGTGTGCATTAGAGAGGGCAATGGAGATTTCTTATGGGACTATCATAAGAATAATGAATACAATGCAACAAAAAAAACGTCCCCCATAAACCGTCCAAGTTGAGATTCACACTAAAGACCTTACTTTTTATATATTCACATTATACCGTTAAACATGCAATATCTGTCATGTCTCCACTGCAAAGCTTATCACAATTACATCTAAACCATGTGATGTATTATTCAACCCATATATGAGTGTAAAGTGGAGCAATTGTAGCGCTTAAATGATTTTTGAAATACTTGTTACAAAGGTATCGTCAAGAAACACACCTCTATAAATCACCTCATCTTCAGGCAAATAGATATTGCCTTGAAATCTTTGTGGGTTGATAAAAAGCAAGATGCTTTTTATTTTGTATTTTTCTAAACTATAGTTTTCAAATAAATGTGCACAGATATATAAGAAATCTCGGCTCAGAGTGTAAATCTCTTTCATGGAGTAGTAATAATCATTGTTTTTAACATGTGCGCAACAAATGGTTGACTTATGTATATAACAAATAAATTTATTTCTTATCTTCTTTTCTATTTTATCACTCTTAGGATTTGAATACTTTAAGCCATGTAAGAGCGTTTTATATTTATATAAATGCTCACATTCAGAATAATTCTCAAGCTGACAGGCAGTTAGAAAATCATCAATTTGAGTAGCGTGTTTTTGAACTATTGCAACATTGCATGGTGAAAATTCAGTACATAAAACTTTAAATTGTGAATTATTATTTATAACTTTTAAAACTTCTCTGTATGCAATCAAATCAGCTAGTTCACTTTGTTTTATGGACATAATACTCTCTCCTTGCATTAATGTAAAAAGATGTTTTCACGATGATAACTCAAGTAATTTTCTCTGTTGTCAATAGGCAAACGCTCAATTTTACGTTCAATTAATCCAAGTTTAGTAATATCGGATTTTTTCATGTCCTTTGAAATAATTAGCCATTTGTCCTCTGAGAAAGTAATCAGACCCTTATCGAAAAGTCTGTCGAAAAGTGGAGATAGCAAAAATCCGTTGTTTATATCTAATCTTTCAAAATTATTGGAAAAACACCATGGTTTAATATGGCTTGCAACAAGTAGCCTTTTATCAACAACTTGTGTTATTGGACAGAATTTTAATGCACGCAATAACTTTTCGCGAAATTCACTTTGCATTGTTCGCACTTTCACCAATAACTCTTGCTCTGTAACCAAAGCTCCCATTTCAATATCTATCATTGATTTTTTCTCGTCATATTCATTCACAGCAAACAAACCCATATCTAATTTTTTTATGCCACCGTTTTTCATATCACGATATAATACGCCACGTATGCCTTCTTGCCAATTTTTTGAGTTTTTAGCGGCAGGATAATATTTCTCCATTTCATTATAAATAATCTGCCAATTCGCACTTCCACCATTTTCCACAAGGACTTTTCTTATTGCTTCAATTTTCGTCAAACTTTCCACCTCAAACCATATGTGTTTTAAGATTTAAGCAACCACACCAGTTGTCATTGTCCCACCAAATGAATCGAGCACTATATCACCTAGCCTCGATGATGTGGTAATAATACGATAGAGTAGTTCCTCCGGTTTTTGAGTATTATGTAGCTTTTTGTCATTCTCATCTTTTAATCGTTCGTTTCCTTGACAAACTCCAATGCGCCAAACAGAGCCAAGTTGTTTGCGGGTGCCATTAATAAACTCATTATCTGATACAGTGTCCAAATTGTGTTCTTTTGCTGTTTTATAGTTAAAAGTATATTTTGATTTTTCCGATTTTGTCGCCCAAACAAGAGTTTCGTGGCTATTGTTAAGCCGAGTGCCTTTGAAATTCGGAGTTGGGTTTTTCTTATGCCAAATGACATCATTGATAAACCCAAAACCAAGTTTTTGCATAATGCCCCCGATTGTATAAATGCACTGCATACCACCAATTACCCAAATTGATCCATCTTTTTTAAGGATACGCTTACACTCGGAAAGCCACTTTTCTGTAAAATTCTCATAATCAAGCTGTGTGACAAATTGGTTATCCCATTCATCATCACAACCCATAAATTTAGTTCCTTCGACACGCTCTAAAACGCCTTCCACACGCATCCAATAGGGTGGATCAGCAAATATAAGGTTGATAGAATTGTCGGGTATTGTTTTTAATATTTCTAGGCTATTGCCGTTCACTATTGTATTAATATCCATAAGTTGCACCTCTTTACTATTATTCTACCATGATTTTATGAATTTTTCAAGGGATTTTATACAAAATTAAAAATTGACTAAATAATTAAAAGGTTTAAGACACAGCGAATAGAACTGACTATATAGATGGTCGTGAAAAAATGGGGAATCTTAAAAAAGGATGTGTTTGAGTTTTCCCACTTTTCAACTATCAAAGTAAAGGCAGTTTGAGGACAGAGCGGTATTTATGGAATAATATATTAGCAAAGTACTATGCAAAACTGATAATTTTGTTAATCGAATGATATGCCATATCGCTAACCTCCTGTGAAAGGATAGGGTCAATATTATAAACATATATCGTTTCCCTTAGAAAGTCAAGGCTTCAAATAAATATTCTTAAGATTATTTTAACATAAGGCATGACATAGGATGTGCCTGAAAATTCACGATATCCTTTAATATAGGGGATGGTTTCAGACCAATTAAAAAAAGCCTATGTATTGATAGAGGCAGAATGCCGTTTGGATTTTTGCACAACTTGACGTCCCATCATATTCCCCTGAAACCATACGGATAAAATGCAAGTTGGAGCACCCGCAAAAGCAGGTGCTCCGATGAACATCAATAGGTTGTGCACGATTTCTCTAAAAAAATCGTGCTTTTTTATTAGCGGTAATTAGCAGATAGGTCCGCAGCAGCAGCGCCAGCATCGACCATTCCAGACCCAGCCACACCGACAGCGGCGGCAGCAGCGTTTACGAAGAAAACACATAAGGTACACCTCCTTTCACTGGGATATGTACCTTGTGCACACAACACCGCTACATTACATCATATTCAATTGGAACACCTGTCGTTCCTCGTGCGTCAGCTAATTCTTAAAAAGCTTACTTTTTGCGTTTTTCGGGGTTCTAGTTGCGCGTTTTTTATATTCCTCTTATCCTTCCACTGTCTTTGCCCGGTGACTGTACTTGTAGTGCTCCGTGCATTTACGCTCACAAGCACCTTATTGCTGCTTGTGTTATCTTCTCATACAATTTTCTTTTGAAGGGCAGCGGTTGCATTTCCTTTTTTACCCCAATTGATGTTATATAAAAACCAAATAATGCATACAATATAATTACACCCAAGGAAGAACATTTGAGGGAAGGAGAATGCTATGACACGACACTATTTTTTAGACAGTAACACGCCGGAGGGGTTTTTCTCTTACTACGAATATCTCATGAAGCAAGAAGAAGCTGAAAGAATTTACATTATAAAAGGAGGGCCGGGGACAGGAAAATCAACCACCATCAAAAGAGCCGGAAAGTGGGCGGAGGATGCAGGTTTTCATGTGGACTATATCCATTGTAGCTGTGATCCTGATTCCATGGACGGCATTATCATTCAGGAGCTTCGGGTGGCACTGGTGGACGGTACTTCTCCTCATATGGTAGAGCCCAAAACGCCGGGCGCGGTGGACAGTATTATTAACATGGGGCGATTTTGGGATGAGGAAGGTCTGCGTAAGGAAAAAGAAGGAATTATGCACAGCAATAAAATCATTGCTCAAAATTTTGCCAGAGCATATGGCTATTTAGCGGCTGCAGGTCAGCTATATAGGGACATGGACAATATTATGATGTCCTGCCGAAATAGAGGTGCGTTCCAAAGCATTGTGGATGAAATCATTTCGGATATCCCACAAAGCCCAGGAAAAATGGGAGAGGAAAGAAAATGCTTTTTATCTGCCATCACGCCAAATGGAAAGATTGATTATACAACGAATTTAGCGAGTTATGCAGAAGTGGTACTCATCTGCAGTGATTTTGAAACGGAAAATGGCGCACTCATTACAGAGGCGGCTCAGCATATGCTGGAGAGAGGTCTTGATATTGAATGCTACTATCATCCGATGATGCCAACCGAGCGAATTGAGCATATCTATGTGCCCACACTTGGTAGGGCATATATAACGCAGTCTGCCAAAAGCATGAGCACAATAGAGGCTAAAAAAATCATCAGTGCCGAACAGGTGGTTCGAAAGGATATTCTTCGAAGATTTGCCATTGATCTATCCTACAATCATATGTGCATGGATAATCTTGTGGGCAAAGCAGTGGATACCATTTCAAAAGCCAAGAAGGAACACGATACCATGGAACAATACTACATCACCAATATGAATTTTGCGCAAATTGAAGAGGCAAACGGCAGGCTGATTGAACAATTAAAGAGCATGCCTCGCGTTTCTTAAAGAAGATATGAAAAATCCCACTCCAAAAAAGAGCGGGATTTTTTGTTATTGGCAAAAGGCAAGAAAACCTATTGCATAAGTGCTAAATGGCTTTTTGAACAAAATCCTCTAACATTTCTAAAGAGGCGGCACCAACCTGCTTGGCAATGGGAACACCATTTTTAAACAATATCAGTGTTGGGATACTCATCACGCCATATTTAGAAGCAATAGATGGATTTTCATCCACATTCACTTTACCTACCACTACACTATCCACAAGACGAGTGGATAATTCATCAATCACAGGGGCAATCATGCGGCAGGGACCGCACCAAGGTGCCCAAAAATCTACTAAGACCGGTTTGTCACTCATCAGCACCTGCTGTTCAAAATTATCTTGTGTGAATTGGTTTGCCATAAACTCATTCCTTTCTCATCGGTTGTAGGTGGTTATTTGCTATTCATAGTATATACCAAAAAGCAAAAAATTACAACAATATTTTTCATTATATTTCCATGCACAAGTAATCTGCCTTTGCAATAAGAAATAAAATATAGAATAATCTCAAAAAAGTCTTGCAATTTATGTGAAAAACATGTATAATAAATTTGATACAAATGCTGATATGGCTCAGTCGGTAGAGCGGTTCACTCGTAATGAACAGGTCGCCGGTTCGATTCCGGCTATCAGCTCCAGCACCCAATGAGCAGCAGGTACGCAGGTAAAGCTGTGCGTTATTACTGAATTATCACATTGTTTTTGTGCAACTTCAATAAAGCATGTAAAATGCTATTGACTGTACCTGCTGTATATGTTATAAATATATTATAATATAATGTTGTGTGTAATTTGTTTGGTATGAAAATTTTTAATAACTTAAGGAGTGTAAAAAATGAAAAAGACATTGTTTTTTTCCATCGTGTTTGTTGCAAGCCTGATGTTCCTCGCAGCATTTACCGCATCCGCTGCCACCGTTAGTATCGGTACAGTAGAAGTGAGTGGCACTACAGTAACCGTACCCTATACCGTGAGCGGTGCCGTGGCATCAGATCAATCCACTATCTTAGTTTATAATGCAACCGGAAGTGCGGCTCCTTCAGAAAGTAATATTGTATACATAGACCAGTTTTCATCGTCAACTGCCGGTCCTTTGGTTTTTACCATGAAGGACGGAGCAACAAATAATACGCAGTACACTGTATTGATGGGTGGAACGAACGTAGCGAGTGCTGCAAGCGCCACTTTTGCATACGGCACAATTACCACTCCTTCATCATATACCGTAAAAGGGACGACGAATTATTTTTATCCTACGAAGTCGGGAGATCCTCTTATCGGTACAGGGAAACTACCAAACGAGGCAACCAGAGGATTTAAAATCAACTTAAAGACTGCTAACCAAGCAACCATTTTAAAAACAGCTA
>CAZQDP010000011.1:0-31520 GCA_964592375.1 uncultured Eubacteriales bacterium
GTTTTACCATGGACGAAGGTTGCTCCCGCGCAGTACGCGAGGTTTTTGTTAATCTTTATGAAAAAGGGCTTATTTATAGAGGCTATCGCATCATCAACTGGTGCCCGAGTTGCCTTACTGCCCTATCCGATGCAGAGGTTAGTTACGAAGAAAAAGACGGCCATTTTTGGCATATTAAATATATGGTGAAAGACAGCAACGAGTATGTTGTCATCGCCACCACTCGCCCCGAAACCATGCTTGGAGATACTGCCGTTGCTGTACACCCCGAGGATGAGCGTTATGCACATTTGGTTGGCAAAACCCTTGTGCTTCCACTTGTGGGAAGAGAAATTCCCGTGATTGCGGATGAATATGTGGAAAAGGATTTTGGTACCGGCGTTGTTAAAATCACCCCTGCACACGATCCAAACGATTTTGAAGTTGGAAAACGTCATCAATTGGAGCAGATTAAAGTGATGAATGATGATGCAACCATTAATGAGCATGGCGGAAAATACAAAGGGATGGACAGATATGAGGCAAGACGAGCCATCGTGGCAGATTTGCAGTCGCAGGGCCTACTTGTAAAAACCCAAGACCATCAACACAACGTGGGTCAGTGCTACCGTTGCAGTACAGTGGTAGAGCCACTTACCTCCAATCAGTGGTTTGTGAAGATGAAACCACTAGCGGAGCCTGCTATGGATGTTGTGCGCGACGGACGAGTAGCCTTCGTACCCGATAAATTCAGTAAAATATATATGAACTGGATGGAAAATGTACTGGATTGGTGCATTTCACGCCAGCTCTGGTGGGGGCATCGAATTCCTGCCTTTTATTGTAAATCCTGTGGCCATATGGAGGTATCCAAAACGGATATGGATACGTGCCCTGTATGCAAAGGGCCAATGGTTCAGGATGAAGATGTGCTGGACACTTGGTTTAGCTCAGCGCTTTGGCCTTTTTCCACCTTGGGATGGCCCGATAAAACGGAAGATTTCAACTTCTTCTATCCTACCAGTGTTCTTGTCACGGCATATGATATTATCTTTTTCTGGGTTGCCCGCATGATTTTTTCCGGACTTGAGCACACAGGCAAGGAACCATTTAAGCATGTCTTTATCCACGGCATAATCAGAGATGCGCAGGGCAAAAAAATGTCAAAATCTTTAGGAAATGGCATTGACCCGCTTGAGATTATCAATTTGTATGGTGCAGATGCGCTTCGTCACGCCCTTGCAACCGGTAATTCACCAGGCAATGATATGCGTTTTTCCATGGAACGGGTGGAGGCAAGCCGTAATTTTGCAAATAAGCTTTGGAATGCCGCACGATTTGTTTTGATGAATCTTGAAGACCATCACTGCGATAGCTTGCCAAACACAGATAAGCTTATGCTCGAGGATAAATGGATATTAAATAAATATAACCATTTGGTTACAGCGGTGACAGATAACCTAGAAGGCTTTGAACTTGGCATGGCTATTTCCAAGCTTTACGATTTTATTTGGGACGATTTGTGCGACTGGTATATTGAACTTATCAAGCCTCGTTTGTATAATGCACAGCGAGAAGACTGCGCCGATGCGAAAAGTGTTATTGTCTATGTGCTTTCCAATACGCTATCACTTCTTCATCCATTCATGCCATATATCACAGAGGAAATTTGGCAGTCCCTTCCCCATCACGGCGACTCCATTATGGTAAGCGAGTGGCCGAAGTACCGGATGGATCTGGAATTCCAAAAGGAACAGGATGAGATGGAGATGCTAATGCTTGCCATTAAGGCAGTGAGAGGCGTACGTGCAGATAAAAATGTACCACCGTCCAAAAAGGCCGCTATTATTATTGTAACCGAGCATCAAGCTTTGTTTGAAATGGGTAGGCCGTTTTTCGAAAAGCTTGCCTATGCTTCAGAGATAACGGTATGCTCCGAAAGAAATATTCCAGAGAACGCTGTGAGCGTTGTAACAAAAGGGGCGGAAATTGTCATCCCTTTGGATGAATTGATAAATAAAGAAGAAGAGCTTGCTAAGCTTCAAAAAGAAAAGCAACGCTTAGAAGGCGAGGTCAAAAGAGTGGATGGAAAGCTTGGTAATGCGGGATTTATGGAAAAGGCCCCATCTGTTCTGATAGAGCAGGAAAAGCAAAAGCGAATTTCTTATGTGGAAATGCTGGAAAAGGTGAACCACAGCATCAAAAGCTTGCGCTAAAATTACATGAAATTCATGATTTGTTCATAATTTAGAAACATATAAGTTATAAAATAAGATTTGGATGTGTTGAAAAAGCACGAAGAGGGAGGCAAATTCCAGTGAGTAATCATTTAAAAGAGGTCTTTGCAAAGGGGAATAAAAAGTGGATTAAATGGGGGGCTATCGGCGCCGGCATTATTGTTGTAGGACTTATTACTTTTTTTACGGTAAAAAGTGTAACAACTTCTAAGCCAATTGACGTTGACCCTCGTGCAATTGTGAAGGCAGAAATGGGCGATATTGATGTGGTGCTCAGCGGTAGCGGTACCATAGAACCCTTTTCTAGATATGATATTATTCCATTGGTAAAGGGCAACATTATATCTTCTCCTCCAGAAGAAGGCGATATGGTGGCAAAAGATGCACTGCTATATAAAATTGACGATACAGATATGCGGCTGAATATCGATAAAACCATCAATGCCATGGAAAAGGCGAAGCTGGTAAGCGACACCAATGTGAGCAATGCAGGTAAGCTGAGAATATACGCACCAGCGGATGGAAAGCTAATCAACTTCAGTCTGAAAAAAGGGGATTTTATCGCCGGAGGTGGCATGAAAATCGGTGAGATTATCAATGACACGATGCTCAAAGTGAAAGTGCCTTTTACAAAAACCCAGATTGAAAGTATCTATCCGGGGCAGCAGGCCGAGCTAACCAGTGCCCTACATATGGCTCGGTTCACTGGCCAGGTAAGCTCCATCAGTAATACTGCCATTCGCTCCTCATCGGATGGTTCCGTTTTATACGATGTCGAAATTGCATTTACCAATCCCGGCTCCATTACCAAGGGGGTTGTCTTAACTGCAACGATTGGTGGACTATCAAGCCCGAGTCAAGGAACGGTTGAAAATGCAGCAGAGGTCAATCTCATTGCAGAAGGCAGTGGCAAGGTGATTACACTGGGCTACGAACAAAATGAATATGTTCGGGCAGGCACGCTCATCGCTGAGCTTGAAAACGAAACCATTTCTTCTGCGCTGAAAAAGAGTGAAATGGACTATAAGGACCTTGTGTATTCCTTAGAACAGCAGCAACGGCAGCTGAAAGACTATAGTATGTTGTCCCCTATTCAAGGCAAGGTGATAAAGAAGACCTCCAAAGTGGGTGACACTGTAAATTTTGTGAACACCAATGTTGTTTTAATGACCGTGGCTGATATGTCTAAATTTAAATTCTTCATCGATGTAGATGAGCTTGATATTATTCTTGTGAAGTTAGGCCAAACGGTATCTATTACTTCAGATGCTGTAAATGATGCTACTTTTTCGGGTACCATTACCAATATTGCCACCGAAGGCAAAACACAGAACGGTGTAACTACTTATCCGGTTGAGGTGACGATAGACAAAACGGGTCAACTGATGCCCGGTATGAATGTAGATGCCAAAATTGTGGTAGAGCGCAAGCAGAATGTTTTACGAGTGCCTATCAATTCGGTGAAGAAAACAGGAGCTACTAGTACGGTTATTGTAAAAGATACCGGCAGTACAAAGCAAAAGCAACCTAAATCTGTCGGAAGTGCGACAAAACTGCCAGACGGATATGTTGCGCGCGAAGTAGAAGTCGGAATTGAAAATAAAGATTATATAGAAATTTTAAGCGGTCTGTCCCAGGGGGATGAACTGATTGATCAAACTGCATATAGCAGTACAACCAAATCCGGCAGTGGTACCACAGGACCCATGGGTGGCCCTCCGGGCGGAGGTGCCCATCAGTGATTCAGCTTTTGGATATTTATAAAATATATTCCGATGGCGAGGGTGAGGTGCGTGCCCTGGACGGCATTTCACTCCATATAGAAAAAGGTGAATTCATTGCGATTGTCGGTCAGTCGGGCTCCGGCAAATCCACTTGTATGAATATTATCGGATGTTTAGATATCCCAACCAACGGCCGATATTTGCTTGGCGGAAAAGATGTCAGCACCATGAGTGATAATGAACTTGCATTTTTGCGCAATGAAACCTTGGGTTTTATCTTTCAGCAGTACAATCTGATCCCAAAGCTTTCTGTGCTTGAAAATGTAGAGTTGCCTTTGATTTATAGGGGCTATTCTCCTAAAAAAAGAGCTCAGATGGCACTTTTGTCTTTGGAACGTGTAGGTCTTGCGCATCGTGCAAAGCATATGCCAAATCAGCTTTCCGGCGGGCAGCAGCAGCGTGTTTCCATTGCAAGAGCGCTTGCTGGCAATCCTTCTGTCATCCTTGCAGATGAGCCCACCGGCGCTCTGGACAGCAAAACAGGTGTAGAGGTTTTGGATTTTATTAAAAAATTAAACAGTGAGGGAAATACCATCATCCTCATTACCCATGATGCATCCATTGCAGCGCATGCACAAAGAACAGTTATTTTACAAGATGGAAAGATTATTACGGATAGTGGCAGGAGGAATGTCGTTTGAGTTTTATGCAATTGATTAAAATGGCACTTACAAGCATTAAAACCAACAAAGTCCGTTCTTTTCTCACCATGCTTGGCATTGTGATTGGTGTTTCTGCCGTTATTGTACTAACCGGACTTGTCAATGGCTCCTCATCGCAGCTAACGGATCAAATCAAGGAGTTTGGTAGCAATCTTGTGGTGGTCAGTATCAATAGAAATAGCGGCACAAGAACGGTAGATACACAGCAGCTTTTTGAGTTTGTTGATAAAAATCGTGATATTGTTTCCGGAGTAGCCCCTGTGGGCAATAGCTCTGTGACTGTAAAATACGGCAACACAAATCAAGCAACACAAATTGAAGCCACAAATGAACAAACAGAAATCATTCGCAATACCAAAACGCAGTTAGGACAGTTCTTCAGTAAAAAAGATGTAGAGCAGCGAAAATATGTAGCGCTCATCGGCACATACCTTCGTAGCGAGCTTTTTGGTGAAAAAAATCCTATTGGTGAAGAAATTAAAATAAACGGTACAATCTTTACTGTTGTAGGCGTTTTGGAGGAGAAACAGAATTCCACAGAAAATTCTACTGATAATCGCATCCTTGTCCCCTATACGGTTGCTTTAAGGGTAATCAAAAACATAAGTATTCGTACATATTATTTTCAGGCAGCGGATGAAAAAGCAGTGAATATGGCGGTTCTTAAGATACAAGATTTTCTTCTGCGTCAACTTGGAAACGACAAGGCGTACACGGTGATAAACCAAAAGGAAATCATGGAGATTATGGATAAAATCACCGGCATCATGTCCGGATTATTAGCCGGAATAGCAGCCATCTCGCTTTTGGTGGGTGGTATTGGAATTATGAATATCATGTTGGTGTCCGTCACCGAACGCACAAGAGAAATCGGCATTCGAAAAGCCATTGGTGCAAAGCGAAGGGATATTCTCAGCCAATTTCTCATTGAATCCATTGTCGTGAGTATGCTTGGCGGCATTGTAGGTATCATGCTAGGTCTTTTAGCGGGATTATTGCTGGGTAAACTTTTTAATATACAATTTCTTTCCACCATAGGTACCATATCCCTATCGGTTGGTTTTTCAGTAGGTGTCGGGGTATTCTTCGGAATTTATCCTGCAAGCAAGGCTTCGAAGCTGAGTCCCATTGAAGCCCTTAGATATGAATAATGTTGGAGGTTTTTAAGATGAACTTCAAGAAAATAATCTGCATGATGATTTCCGTCATACTTATTTTTGGGAGCGTGCAAGTTGCGACCGCAACTGACAATCTTTTGACATCGCAAGAGAATGTTTATGAATTCCCCACAAAGCGTCTCATGATGTTAGGTGCAATCAGTGGCGACCCGGACGGTGGCTTGCGTCTTTACGACACGCTCACAAGAGCTGAATTTGCTAAAATCATCATTTGCACGATGCAGGAAAAAGAAAATGCACTCTCCAATGGTGGCTCTAGTGCTTTTTCAGATGTACCACTCAATTATTGGGGCAATGGATATATTCAATACGCCGCAAAGCGCAGTATCATCACCGGATATCCGGATGGCAGTTTTGCGCCTGAGGCCCCGATTTCTTTTGCACAAGCAACAACCATCGTGCTTCGCATGCTTGGATACACAGATAGCGATTTGGGTGGACATTGGCCTACCAATTATATGGAGAAGGCGTTGGCACTGGAACTTAGCGTTCAAATGAATTACAGCGGAGCAGATGAGATTACCCGCGGTGATGCTATTTTAATGGTGGATAGAGCACTACTAACTGATATTAAAAAATCCTCAGGAGCGACTTCTGTAGCAAGTGCTGCTGCCTCCTCTACAGGGAAAACCACCTTCATTGAATCTTTAGGATATACAATTATTGAAGATAGCTATATTATCACCGTTCCGGAAAACGATACGACACTGGCAGAGGATGAAGTTCGCACCACCTCAGGCGTTCTAAAAACCACTGCCAAGGATTTAGGAAAACTGACTGGTATGTTAGTGAAGCTTATACTGAATAAGGATAAGGAAATTGTACTTGTATATCCAAAAAAGAATTATACAGACGCTGTACTGCGCAGTAAGCTTCAATCCTTAGGTTATACAGTAATTGATAAGTGCATTGTTTTCTCCACCAGCGAGAGTAATGAAAAATTAGGAGAAGGCCAGGTGAAAACTTCTTCTGGCACATATAAAACCAGCGTGGGTACTATGAATAGCTTGATTGGCACCATGAACACCATAGTAGTTGATTCGCACGGGTATATTGTCAGTGTAACTCCTGCAAAGGTTATGCAGGTTATTGGCACAGTGATAAGCGTTCGGTCTGATGAAGTGGAATATGTGGCAGATGATAAGACGTATGTAGAGAGAATTTCAGATAATACCATCGTGTTTTCGGATGACCTTCCGCTTGGTTTTTCCACTTTTTTAGCCACCATCACCCCCGGAAGTAAAATTACACTTTATGGGGTAGATAGGGGCAATTGGAGTCATATCACGATTGACACGCAAGAGGATATCGTTCCCTTTGTGGTCAGAAGTGTTTCGGAAAACACCATCAATGGGATAACCTATAAGGATCCATCCGCCATGAAAGTATACCGCGATGGTCTTGCGGCAAGCTTTTTGGATATTCAAAAATTCGATGTGGTTTATTACAATGAAAAAATTAATCGCTTAGATATATACATTACGAAAATCGTTGGAACATATACAGATGCTCTGCCGGATAAAGCCAATGTAAAAAGCGTCATTGTCGGAGGCAAAACCTATACCATCGGCTCCTTAGAAGCGGAGCATATGCTGGATGAATCCCTAGGAAGCATAAAAACCAATCAAAGATTGACCCTTTTGCTTGGAAAAAATGATTTGGTCATTGGCGTGGCCGACGAGGTTAGCCTCGACTATATGAACTACGCAGTGGTCCTTAGCACTTTTTCTGCAATATCAGAAAAGATAGAGACCAAAGGCAAAAGCGAATATAAAGTAAGCCTGTTCGGGCCGGACGGCAATACCTATATCTATACTGCTGATAAAGACTATAAGGACCTTCGAGGCGAGATGGTTCGCTTGAGTTTTGCAGGAGATACAGTCGCTCTTCATGAAATCAATGATATCACCGTTTCAGGTGAGCTCAATAAAACCGAACGCACTTTAGGAATGAACAGACTTGCCAGCGATGTGAAAATTATTGAGCGGATTGATGATTATAACACCAATGATACCGATGCCAAATGTGCACTCATTGAACTATCCGATATCCAAAGGCGGTACATTACCGAATCCGATGTGTATACTGTTGTATACGCGAATGCCTTTAAGGACATACAGATTTTGTATTTGAAGAATGTCACCAAAAGCACCTATCAATATGGCATACTCACGTCACGAGATGTAGCCGGCTCCACAATGAGAAGCATATACACCTATACCTTGGATTTAAATGGCAAGGAAAGCGTTTTTGCCAATATGTCGGTGGGCTATGTCATTCCCGAAGGCTCCCCTGTGGGCGTCATTATTTCCGGTGGGCAGATAAAGGATATGTACGCATTGCGATGCATGGTAGAGGATTCTTCCATTGATGCAGTGGAAGAAGAACGAATTATGATCGATAATCAAATCTATAAGATGGCCTCGGATGTCATTGTCTACAAGCAGTCGGGCAAATATTGGGAATATGTGCCTATTGCCATTTCCGAGCTTAGAAACTTAAAAATCTCAAATATCAAGTTGTATGGTGATAAATCCACCAATATGGGTTCACTCATCAAGGTCATCAAAGTCATCGGTCAATAGTCCTAACACTAATAATGGCTTGCCAATATTCCGGCAAGCCATTTTTGTTTAAATGATATGGCATTTTAAAATGCATTTTTGATAACTTGAGGATGAAGAGCCATCGCAACGATTTCAATACGCTTTGTTTTTCCATTTATTCGTCGGTTGATATGACTTCTCCCCCCTCCTTATAAAAGCTTTTAAAGCATCTGACAAGCACTGCCAAAATCATGAGTGCCGCACCAGTTGCAACGATCATCCACTGAATGGGAACCACATCTGCAAGCGGTCCGAAAATTGCCATCCCAAGAGGAAGAAATCCTGAAAAGATGATTTGATAAAGGCCAAAAACGCGTCCTTGCATATCGGGATGTACTTTTTCTTGAAGCAGGGTCATAAACGGCGTGTTCCCAATCGGTATGCTGATTCCTACAAGGAGCATTGCGATTAAATAAATCCAAAATACGGGAATTAAGCCCAAAGCAACTGTAAATCCTCCACAAAAAAACATTCCGAATGCGATCATTGCAATGCGGTTTTTAAATCCTCCCCACACGCCAATCAATAACCCACCAATCATTGTGCCAACAAAAAACGCCATTTCATTAATCGTTAGATACCAATAACTGTCCCCAAATGTGCGTGTTACCATCAGCACATTTAAAAATGCACTTGGTGTAATGAGAATAATGTAAATAATGCTAATCAGGAAGAGACGGCGGATAAATGCATTGCCAAGGCTATATTGCAGTCCCTCTTTTAGTTCCCCGAAAAAATCTGCTTTTTCGGTGTTTGTAGACTTTTTGTGATGCGCAATCGGAATGAAGAGCATCATCCCGATGCCTATGGCGGCTGTTACAACATCAATAAACATAATGTGATATACCGCCCCATAGCTTAGTATCGCTCCACTCACAGCCGGTGCTACCAAATTGATCATTGATTGCACGCTCCCGTTAATCCCATTTACACGCATGAGCGCTTCTTCGGGAACAATCTGCGGCAAAAGCGCGTTCACTGCAGGCATTTGTATGCCGCTCCCCACAGAACGCACTGCAGAGATCACCATGAGTGCCCACATAAACTCAAGTCCATTGATCATCATGAGTGCTGATATAAGCGTTGCTACAGCGATGCCTGCATCTGCGAATATGATAAGGAGCTTCCTATTGTATCTGTCTGCCCAAACTCCTGCAAATAGCGATATAATGACCTGCGGTACAAAGGCGCACACGATAGAAATTGTAACCATCACGCCGGATGATGTGGTTTTAGCAATATACCAAATAACCGCAAATTGCACAAGTGATGATCCAAACAAGCTCACCCCTTGACTGACAAAAAAAGCGATTATATTTTGCTTCCATTTTAAATGTTTATCTGCCATATAGCATCCTCCAATGTGGATTTTTTAGCAGCTCTTATCCGTTACTTTAATGCACTCCACATATTTTTTCGAAAGTATTTTATTAAGTGATGCATATATTGATGCATCACTTCTTCTTTTTAAGCGAGGTACCTATTCTTCCACTGCTCCCTTGCAATACTTGTATATTTCATAATGAATTCGGTTTTAGCCATCGTGTATTCGTCGCGGTTATACCTATACCTTTGTTGAAGTGCAAGTTTTAGCGTGCCATACGCATCCGCAATATTCTTATTTGCCTTGAGATAATCCCTAAAATATAGTTCATTCCAATCCCCTAAATATCGAATATGCAGATGAAATACTTTTTCTTCGAAGCCATTATTTGTATACCCCTTCATAAGTAGCATATGCGGCGGCGGATTATCCGGCTTATACGCATAAATATAGCCGTTTTTTGTCAGCACTTCAATCAGTCGCTTTGTATCGCAATCATTTGTAATCTCGAGCAAAATATCCACCGTGGGTTTTGCCAATAATCCTTCAACGGCTGTGCTTCCCACAAGACTGACACGTTTAATATTTTCTTGCCCGATGACCCTTGTAAGCTGTTTTTCTTCCTCTGCATACCATAATGCATAGCTTGCATGATGCTCTTTGAGAATAATGGGAAAAAGCTGCCACAATTGTTCATTTGTCATTTGTGATAATTCCATTGTATTCTGTTCCCTCCAAGTAAGTGCGGATAGAAACTCGCTGATCCTTTGCAATCATCCTTGAAATAGTATTGATATTATTTGCGCATCAGCAGTTTGTCTACTGTTCAGATGCTACAGGAATTATACCATATAGAGCGACTTCAGTCAATTGAATGATGCGAATAATCATATTACCGATATGCGATAATTGAAAGCAAAATGAAAAAGAAACTGAGCATATTGGCGCAAAGCTTAGCTTCATTGAAAAACCTCACGGATAAGTGTTTCCCACCGCTCTTCCCATATTGTTTTTGAAAAGCACTGCGCAACCGCTAATGCTCTATTTCCAATGGTGTGCCTCAGCTCAGGATTGCTTGCAAGCTTTAGAATGAATTCTTTTACACTTTCTTTACTCACTTGCACCAAATAGCCATTATACCCTTGGAGAATTAAGTCAGTCAGTCCTCCAACCAGTCCTGCAATAACCGGCTTTGCACATGCCATGGCTTCCAGCAGAGAAAGTGATGTACCTTCTGAGTATAAGGATGGGATTAGCACGATATCCGCATCTTTATAGGCTTTATTCATTTGATTCATTTCGTACCATGTGTAATCCACATTTGGGTAATGCTTACAAAATAGCTCCATGTATTTTTCAGCATTGTCGGAAGCACCCCTTCCAACAAACGAAAAGCGAATATTGTGCTGCTTACTTGTCATCTCTGCGGCTAATTCCTTGCATATCCCCCATCCTCTTGCATTGCAAAGCCTTCTTGGATAAAGAACTCTCACGAAATCTTTATCCATAGTCGGTTCATCCGGCTGAAAAACAGTGGTATCCACATAGTTGGGTATAAACACCTTTTTGCATTTTAGGAATGGGTTTACTGCATTGATCCAATTTATTGTATTGGTATCAACCGAAACCAATACTTCAACATTATCAAGACCTTTAAAAAGTTGATTATACCAGCTCTCAGAGCGCCAGTAATCTCTCTGTGTTGAGTCCCACCAAATACCGTGACTAATGCAGATGGAATTTGGCAGAACCATGGGATAGATGAGATCCATATTAAAATAGATGTGAAAGTCAAAATCCTTGGCAACCCTGGCAAAGGCACCATTGAGCTGAATATAAAAGTCTTTATCCGCTTCGGGATCGCTTAGGCCATGAATGATGATACCATCATATTCTCTTGTCCAATCTCCGCTTACTGTGGGTTGAAAGACCTCAACATGATATCCAAGCGTTCCAAGCAGTTTCGCAAGATCTATGACATATCGCTCTCCACCCCCAAACAAACACCGATTTGCACTGAGCTGAAAGAATTGAGGTGTGAGAATTGCTACGCAAGAGGTAGACGAATTCTTTCTTTTTTCAGGCACAGTGACAAGTTCGATCTCTAACCTAATTTGCACATCCTCCGCGTTTTGGCCTGCAATAGAGAAACCGAGTAGGGACTGCTCATCCGTTTCATTTTGTGCTTTTAAAAGCAGGCCAAAGTTGTTTTCGGGATTTTTTCGCCACTCGCCGAGTACCTGCGTAATGTCGAAGCTGATGTACTCCATGTATGTTATGCCGGCCCTTACATGGTTGCCTTTCCCCTCATTAAAAGAGGGCTGGTTTTCAAAACACACTCTCTTTTCATCCCAGTTTTCTATAATAGAATGAACACTAAAATAATTATCATACTGAAGGTAGTCGTTCCTCACGCAATAAAGCTGAAGATGTGCACTAGCTACAACCGCACATTCAGGGATTGCGCTAAGCTCAAATTGCATGAGAATACGATAAATTATTCTATTATCAAAAAAGCCAGCAAACAAACTTTTGGCATTGCAAAAATTTTTATTTTTGTAATAGCTATCGATAAATGTTTGCTTACTCGGATATAAAAAAAGACTGTTATTCATGATATATCACCTTTTATAGCTATAAGATTTTACGCTACCTATCTGTATCATTGCCCAATTACATGGCTTTGTATTTCTTCTTTAAGCTGAATAATCCTATCCATACTTTTTCTTTGCATCTGCTCAATGGCTATTTTCTCTTTGATGTACAGACGCTTACTATCTTGCAAAAAAGCGTCAATCCTTTGCTTGATATCCTCAAGTGGCATATCATAATCACTGATATAGTAATCCGAATGAATTGCCTTATGCAAATTTCTTACCTTAGAGAGCTTGCTGAAGCTAAAGGAAGGCACTCCTGCGCGCATAGCAGCAATCACAGGGTGCAGCTTAAATGAAATGAGATAGTCGAGGGATTGTATCATGCTATATGTCATCTCAATGTCAAATTGATGCCAAAGCAGGTTTGCTTCGGAGTTTGGCATGCACTCTATTACTGTCTTATAGAGCGTTTCACACATATCCATGTCCGAATATAAGTTATTTTTGTTTACAACAGGGATAAATACAAGGTGATAATCCTTCATGACAAGGTGTTTTAGTATCAATAGCATCATCTGATAAGGAAAATCGTCGTATACATAGATGCAAATACCTATGGTTTTTTTTGAGGATAGTTTTCCAATGGGGTAACATGGCTCCTGATATGCAAAAACAATATCAGGAGCAACTTCAATGCTTTTATGAAAGCAAAATTCTTTTGCTATATTTGCCGAATGATCGTCCCGATACACCGTGTTTACTGCGCTATTTATTCTCTCCCTGTTCTTTTTTATTTCCTCCTTCGGCCATGTTGCGTGGTTATAGTAATCTACAATACCCACTCCGTAAAGCCATGTGGGTATATGAGCTAACTGCAGCGGAAAATATCCCTCATTAAAGCAATATGGCTGAATTAGATCTCCTCCACCGATAATAACAGCTTCAATTTTATTCGCGTCAAGGCATGGCACCCATTGAAACACATTGTGCTTTGAAAATAGCTGCTTGAATGTTTTCAGAAATAATTCATCCCCAAAGTTACCTAAACCATAGTAGCCACATACACATATATTCATGATTATTCTCCTTGAAGATTGCAGAAAAGTCTATTTATTATATGAGTGAAACACAATAAAAGTACCACAATCAACATGTCTATCCATAATCAACAAAAAACAATGACTTGCATATATGATAATGATAGCATTTTTTTATATGTCTATTCCATTTGACCAAAGAATGTAAAAAAGGGAGTTTTTTTGAATGAATGAAATTGTAATCACACCGCAGTCAGATTTATATATAGCAAGAGCCGAGGAAAATAAAAATTTCGGTGATGCCCAATATCTATTCGTAAGCAGATTTACCAATGAAGATGATATATACAGGTCTATGATAAAATTTGATTTTCGTGGTGTTAACGAACGCTTGCCTTCCAATGCGAAGTTAGAATCAGCTGTTTTACAGTTGACCATATGCCGCAATGATGTTGACCGCATCACAAATAGCATATCTGTTCGTGTGCATCCATTATCCGCCGACTTTGATATGAGCACTGCCATGTGGAATACGCAGCCGGAAATGCAAACACAAAGCGTTGCTGAGCTAATGATTGATTCCGGATATATTGGCGAAGCACATGTTGACATAACAGATCTTGCGCAGGGATGGTTTGATGGATCAATCAAAAATCATGGTATCATGCTATGCGGTAATGAGAATGAAAGCAGCATTGTCGCCTTCACAGGAATGCGGTTTGGCGACAGCAGCACATGGCCTTTGCTGATTTTAAAATTTGCAGGAACCAATTTAAAGGATCAAGGAACGCTCCAAACCTTTTGGGAACTATACAAGTTTAAAAAAAATTATTTCCAAAGCTTTCTCCAAGCACCTTTCTCGCAGGAGACGGAAATGGTGGCAAAACTTATCAAAGGTAAAAAATATAAGGGTATCATCGTTTACCCTACCGCAGTATTCTGGGAACCGATACAGCGCCCTCAGCAGATACTCAAAGAGTTCGCGAAAAGAGGATATTTATGCTTCTTTTGCGACCCTTATAATGAACAATTCTCTGCTTTTGAGGTTTATGAAAATCTCATTATCGTAAATCAGGAGGGAGCTCTGCTTCCTCTACTCAGAACAAAGACGGTCATCGTTCTTTGTAGCTGGTTGATACAAATGGCATGGGCTGATTTATTGCCAAATAAAGTGCTTTGGTATGACATCCTCGACCAATTAGAGTTTTTCACAATGTATGACCAAGGGATGCTGGAAAAGCATAATCAAGTGCAATTTGAAGCTGAAATTTTAACTTATTCAGCACATGAACTGAAAAAATATGTTTCGGGTAACCCGAATGCAATATATTTGCCAAATGCCTGCAACTATGAAGATTTCAACCTGGCTGATAATCAATCTATTCCAAACTCCATCGCGCAGGCGAAGGCCGCCGGCAAAAAAATTATCGGATATTTTGGAGCGGTGGAGGAATGGTTTGATACAGATCTTATCAATACGCTGGCTCAGAAAAATCCAAGCTGGCATTTTTTCATTATTGGAAAGTGTGGAATTACTACCGATAAATTTGCAATGGAGAATATTGAACTCACAGGACTACTACCTTATGATGCGCTTTATCAATACGCTCGTCATTTTGATGTAGGGATTATTCCATTTATCGTAAGTGAACTTACAAATGCAGTTTCTCCCGTAAAGTTCTTTGAGTATTCTTCCCTTGGGATACCGGTGGTAAGCAGCCCAATTTCTGAAATGCGTGATTATGCGTGTGATTGGGTTGGCATTGCGCAGGATAGTAACAGCTTTGAAAAGCATATCAAAAGATGTTTGGATAGCAATATAAAGGAATTGGCCTACCATGGCGGAAAGAAGTTCGCTATGGAGAACCAATGGAGCAATCGGGTAGATATCATCGAAAACGCTCTTGCTTTAAACCCACTTTGTTGGAAGGTTTATTCAAATATCTGGAATGCCTCTTGCGCCAATGTTATGGCAGTGGCATTTCTTGATTTTGATGGAAAGAACTTTTTTGCCGGAGGTGCCGAAAGGTATCTGCTTGACCTTGCAGATGTTTTTCGGGCGCATGGCATTACTCTCAATATATATCAGTATGGCAAAAGCACATGGATGAGACGAATGAGTGGGATGAATATTATCTCGCTTGCGCAGCAAAAGGAATATACCTCCGAAGAGGAAGTGATGGATAATCATTTGCTTTTCAACAGAGCATTCTATGACATTTCGAACGAGAGCACAGCGGTGAATCTATACTCTGCATTTTGGCTTGGTATCCCATATAACGCCAAGCCCAGCATTGGAATAAGCCATGGCGTATCATGGGATTATCGAACCTGCAAATTTTACGATGGCAATTCATTTTGGCTCAATAATGGCAGGTACATTGATGCCGCAAGACAATCCGACCTTATGATTTCGGTGGATACCAATACCGCAAACTGGTTCCAGACAATTGATTATGATGTTGGAATGAACACCGTTGTTATTCCGAATTATGTTAACCTAAACCAATTTAAGCCTGCTGTTCATTTCGAAAAGCAGGATGATAAAGTTGTGATCCTCTACCCAAGAAGACTATATGATGCACGCGGTTTTTACCTCGTCCTTGAAATACTGGATACCGTTCTATCTAAATATCCTTTTGTTGATTTTCATTTTGTCGGCAGAGGAACCAAGGAGGACACCGAAAACTTACTAAAGAAAATTTCTGCATGGGGTGAGCGAATTAAATGGTATTCCCTCCTTCCGGAGGAAATGCCAAAAGCATACCAGCAAGCGGATATTACTTTAATTCCCACTTTATACTCTGAGGGCACAAGCTTATCCTGCCTTGAGGCAATGGCCTCCGGTAATGCAATTATTGCCACCCGCATAGGTGGCCTTTCAGACTTGGTCATCAGCGGCTATAATGGCTACCTGATCAATCCTCATGCAGATGAACTTCTTTGGGGGATTGAAAATTTGTTAGCCGATAAAAATCAAATGGCATACTTTAAAAATAATGGCGTGCAAATTGCGCAAGCCTTTTCAAAAGAGAAATGGGAAAGAGCGTGGAGCAGTATCATTCAAGCATATGCCTTGCATGATACTGTCAGTCCCCCAAGTCGTCTTGTGTCCCTATATCTAGATCAAGAAGCAAACTGGGATTTTTGCAAACTTGGCAAGTTAATTGGTTGGTTTTTAGAAAATGGAGATATCGTATATATTAGGGTCAAAAATCATGGAAAAGCATGGTTTCAAAGCTTTGGCAGGATTCAATGGCTTGAATGGGATGAAGAAGATCTCCAAAAGCCGGATTTCATTTTAGCAGATGAGAAAAGTGCGGAGGATTTGGTGATCCCTGCAAATATTATTATTTCAAGAAATTGGCTAGATGAATTCTGCCAGGCTCCCCAAGCGTGTTTTCAAAAAATGAAAGAATAGGGTCAAATCATTTTTAAATATACGTTGTAAAGCTTTTGCAGGCAATGTTCCCACCGAAAGTTTTGCTGCATACACTCCATGAGTTTGGGCTGGAGGTCGTTGATAAGCGCTCTTTGAATAGCGTTTTCAATATCACACTCATCATAAGGGCTGCAATATTGTGCTAAATCTTCAAAATATTCTTTGGTACCACCTTCACAGGTTGTCACAATATTGCAGCCACATGCAGCCGCTTCCAGACTGGATAAGCCTGGCGTTTCCACAAAGCTTGGCAAAATGTGCAGGCTTGCTTGGGTATATGCATCAATCAGCTGATCCTTTTGCAAAAACCCAAGGTACTCGACATTGCTATATTCCATGCATTGATTAAAATATAGCTTATTATTTACATTGCCTGCAAGTGCAAGCCGCAAACCCAACCGACTGCAAACCCTTGCAAGGACAAGCTGATTTTTACGCGGACAAATTCTAGCAACACATAAGAGCTGCGGAACCTTTATTTTATGCTCATTTCCACTTGCAATGAATATCTCATCTACTCCATTATAAATTATTTCACATGGCAAATCCCATCCAAACGCAGTTTGTAGGCATTCCTTTTCGGCTGTGCCTGAAGGAAATATTGCTCTGCAAGCATGTAAAATACGCTTTCTTCTGTTGTTGTCCCTCTCCCAAATGATTATTCTATCTTTGCTACCCATATGTGCATAATACTTGCACAAATTCCAGTAAATGGGAGTAATGACAATTGGTCGATTTGCCCTTAGCGCTCTTTCAAAATACTCTTCGGTCTCCAATACTGCCGTTAAGTTAAATAGATGGATGATATCATACTTTGAAAAGTCGTCTTCAACTCCGTGGTTGATGGTTGCTTGCACGCCAATTGCATTCATATATTTTGCCGTCTGCAGAATTTGCTCCGAATCCCCTGCATAACTCTTTAAATAATTTCTTCGTATACACAATAATACTTTCATATTTTCACCACTTTCGATGTAGATTAATATTATATAAGGCGAGGTGTTTTCTTTATCCTTGTAAAAACGAATGGTGAGGAGGTTTCATGTGTCATATATAAACAAGCCATGTGGATCACACCAGAAAAATGATTTAAACGAGTGTATACTCACCTCTAAAATATATGACCAATTACTTTTTAGAGATTGTGATCGTTTTGGTCCTGCAATATCTAACCAGAAATGTGACTGTGTGATTGTCGACCCATGTGATGAGCATGAATTTATAGGCGACATTATATATGTAGGCATGCCAATCAATTTGCCAATGAGCGTAAAAAATGCAAAAATGATGATTGACAGCTTTACTATTCAAGACATTAAAATCCTCGATATCGCTCCGTCTCATATCAAAGATGGATATTGGAGCGTAGAGGTAGAGATTGATATAAGTGTAAATATCCAGTTGTACTATGATAATATGCAGCTTTTAAAAATAAGATGCTATCCATATCATTTTTGCAAAAAAACAGATATGGATCATATTTGTGCCAAAGTCAAAGTAAATCAAAGCTTTTTTCTCTTTGGTTCAAAAACGGAGGCCGTCGCTATGGCTTCCGACATTGCAATAAATGGTGCTACCTGCATAAAAGATACGCCGCATGTGATGATAAAGGCGCAAGCATATCCGCTTGATGTATTCCTTGTTGAAGTAAATAATCCACTGAATTGTGACAGCGTATTTGATTTCACCTATGAAGAGCCACAAAAACAAATATTCATCAAAGCAGGGTTATTTGAAGAGGTAAATATGTTCCGATATCTTAACCTTTGCGTAGAATCAAATGGAATATGCAAACCACAGGAAAGCGTCTATCCCGTCGAGGACGTTTGCCAGCTTTTTCAAATGGAATAATTCTTCACCTTAAAATGAGAAAGAGAGCCTCCTTATTGGCATTATGTTTCTTCTCTCCATGTTATTGGAAAAGGCAGAAAATCAATAATAAGCGGCTCGATATACATAAGTCAATACAAAGCTTGCTTTAAAAAGCGGCATTACCTCTCCTCATATTATCATGAGACAACACTTAAAAACCATGTGATGCATAAGCCTTCCTTTATTCAAAATGAGGTATCGTGAAAGCTGTCCTAAAAGGATTTCTCGTGATGCCTTATTCTTGCATGTCTATGATTAAAATCACCGTTTTGGTATTACACTGCCTTGCATGCCAAGTCAACGCGTTATCCTACATACATTATCGAACTTTTATTTTAAAACTTTATCTATTTTTTATTTGACTTTCCTTTCTAAATACAATATAATGTTAAACGGCAAAAGTGTGCAGTGGATACTGTTTGGATAGGTTGTAGTCATCTAAATCATTGTACCCCTCTATTTTGCTGTTTGTGAATGTCATTTATGATGTGGTATGGAAGGATGTTTTTTATCATGAATTTTTTATTGAGTGGCCTATTTTCAGTGACCATAAAACAACTCGTGATGCTCGCTGTAGGTGGTCTTTTGATTTATCTTGCCATTGGCAAAGATTATGAGCCTGCATTACTGCTACCGATGGGTTTCGGTGCAATCCTTGTGAACTTACCTCTTTCAGGCGTGCTTGATCAGCAGATGCCTGGCATTGGTAATGTAACGGGCATTGTGCAGTGGCTTTTTGATGTTGGTATTCACGCTGCAGAAGCACTCCCTCTGATTTTGTTTATTGGCATTGGTGCCATGATTGACTTTGGCCCGCTACTTTCCAATCCAAAAATGTTTTTATTTGGCGCCGCTGCTCAGTTTGGTATATTCTTCACCATACTGGTCGCTATTTTCTTTGGTTTTGACTTAAAGGATGCAGCCTCTATCGGCATTATCGGTGCTGCAGACGGCCCCACCGCTATTTTGGTGTCTCAAGTGCTAAAAAGCAATTATGTAGGTCCAATTACCGTGGCCGCCTATTCATATATGGCGCTTGTGCCAATTATCTTACCCCTTGCCATAAGGCTTGTCACCACAAAAAAAGAAAGGCAAATTAAGATGCCATATCATCCCGGCTCGGTATCGAAGCTTACTAAAATTTTATTTCCGATTATCGTCACTGTGGTAGCAGGTCTGGTTGCTCCTGCCTCTGTGGCGCTAGTAGGATTTTTAATGTTTGGAAACCTTATCCGTGAATGCGGCAGGCTGGAAAGCTTATCTAAAACTGCACAAAATGAACTGGCAAACCTTGTAACCATCCTGCTGGGCCTTTCTATTTCGGTCAATATGCAGGCAGATAAGTTCATCAGAATGGAGACACTGTTTATTATTTTACTTGGTCTTGTGGCGTTTGTATTTGATGCACTGGGCGGCGTGCTATTTGCAAAGTTTTTCAACCTATTTTTAAAGAATAAAATCAACCCCATGATTGGAGCTGCCGGTATATCCGCTTTTCCAATGGCAGCGAGAACGGTGCATAAGTTAGGGCTTTCCGAGGATAAGCATAATTTCCTGCTGATGCATGCGGCAGGTGCCAATGTATCGGGCCAAATCGCTTCCGTTATCGCTGGTGGTATTATTTTAGGTCTTTTGCCTGCACTGCTTAAATAAGCGTAATAAGATTAGTGCACTGCGCAATGTGCTTTGCACTGCTAAAAAGGAATGATTATAATGAACACGGATTTAATTTCAAAGGCTTTAGGCCTGATGGGTAAAGGAATGGCTGGGATTTTTACTGTTATTCTGGTTATTATGCTTGTGGTTTGGCTACTGGCAAAGCTTAGCAAAAATCACACCGATGAAGAGTAAATACTGTAGCAATACAGGTGTTTTTTAGTTCACAAATGACGGCATGTGGAGGCTTAGAACAATGACTGGATTTGATTTTAAAGCGCTTCCCAAGCAATTTTGCTTTGATGGGGAGCCGGTATCCGTTCAGCCGCTTGGCAACGGGAATATTAACAAATCATATTATTTGGAATGTGATAATGGATGCCTTGTGTCCAGATATGTCATTCAGCAGCTCAATACAGATGTATTTAAAAATCCAACCGATCTGATGAACAATACATTGAAGGTATGCAATCATTTAAGAGAAAAGATCATACTTGAAAATGGTGATTTAAAATATGAAATGATGGAAATGGTACCGGTTACCAGTGGTGGTTATTTGTATACTGATCATAGCAATGCCGTGTACAGGGCATATCACTACATTGATAATGTAACCACTTACCAAAAGGCTGAAACTCCTCATGTCGCTTATCATGCGGCGTATACCTTTGGTGTTTTTCATCGCCGCTTATCTGATTTTGACCCCACCATGCTCAAAGAAACCATTTCGGACTTTCACAATACCCCACTTCGGGCAAAGCGATTACTCAGTGCCATCGAAAAGGATTCTTGCAATCGCGCGGTTGAGGTAAAATCTCTGATTGATTTTGCCACCTCACGCATCGGTTGTGCAGATATCTTGGTGAAAGCGCTTGAAAACAAAAAAATCCCCATCCGGGTTGTACATAATGATACGAAAATCAACAATGTGCTTTTTCGCACTGCCACAAACATCGGTTGCTGTGTCATTGATTTAGACACAGTCATGCCGGGAACCATTCTCTATGACTTTGGGGATATGGTTCGTTCCGGTGCCTCCACCTCCGAGGAGGACGATACTAGATTGGATCTGGTCGGTCTTGATATGACCAATTTCAAAAACTTTGTTAAAGGCTTTTTAGATGCATCAAACGGCAGCCTTACATCGCAAGAAGTAGACCTACTTGCCATGAGCTGCCGTGTGATTACTTATGAGCTTGCCATTCGATTTTTAACAGACTATTTAGAAGGTGATGTGTATTTTACCATCCGCCGAGAAGGACATAATGCCCAAAGAGCCGCCAATCAATTAAAGCTTCTATCGGATATGGAAATCAAGTACGAGCAGATGCTTAGTGTTGTCCAGTTACTTTGTAAATAGTCCATTCTGCAATATTGGTGGCATGATCGGCAATTCTCTCTAAATATTTTGCAATAAGTAGCAGATTGACAAAACTATCAGCACCTGTTTTACCTTCTTGCATGAGCATTTCAACAATTCCTTCTTTGATGGTATTAAAATAGCCATCTACAACATCATCATATTCAATGACTTCTTTTGCTAGCGCAGTATCGCTACTAACAAAGGAAGTAATGGCCCTTTTGGTCATACTGATGGCTTCCTTTGCCATATTGATGATATTATTCAGCTCACCGCTCTTATAATCTTTTTCGAGAATAAGCTGTGTAATCTCTGCAATATCTTCCGCTTGATCACCGATACGTTCCATGTCTGTAATGATTTTGAGTGCACAGCTAATCTCCCGCAGATCTCTTGCCATCGGTTGCTGATGCAGAATGAGGCTGATGCAAAGCTTTTCAATGTCTTTCTCCATATTGTCAATTTCATTGTCATTATTGCTCACCTCTTGGGCAAGTGCCATATCTCTTTCCACAATGGACTTCACACTGTTTTCAATTGCCTTTTCAATTAAGCTGCCCATTTTAATGATCTTAAGGTCCAGTTGTTGCAATTGCTCTTCGTAGTATTTTCTCATCCTATCACTCCCATTCTGAAGGCTCGTTATTTCTGCCTATCAATCATTTATTATAGGTTACCCAAACCTACCCGTAATATAATCTTCTGTTTTTTTATGCTTCGGCATGGTAAACATGTTATCCGTATCATCAAATTCCAGCATTTCACCCAAAAGAAAAAATGCAGTATAGTCCGAAATACGTGCAGCCTGTTGCATATTATGTGTAACGATAACAATGGTATAATTCTTTTTTAGCTCAATAGCCAAGTCCTCAATTTTCATGGTAGAAATCGGATCTAGGGCAGAGGTTGGTTCATCCATTAAAAGCACCTCCGGCTTTGTGGCCAGCGCTCTTGCAATACAAATTCTCTGCTGTTGTCCACCGGATACACTAAGGGCACTTTTATGTAGTCTATCCTTTACCTCATCCCAAATAAAAGCATCCCTCAGGCTTTTTTCAACTATTTCATCAAGCTCACCTTTTTTTCTCATCCCATATATCTTGGGGCCATATGCCACATTTTCATAGACACTCATCGGAAAAGGATTTGGTTTTTGAAAAACCATCCCCACTCTTTTTCGAAGAAGTGACACATCAATATTTCCGTAAATATCCTCTCCATCCAAAGCAACCTTTCCGGTAATTTTACAATCCGATACCAGATCATTCATTCTGTTGAGTGTTTTTAAAAAAGTGGATTTCCCACAGCCGGACGGACCAATCAGTGCCGTAATATGGTTTTCCTTTAGGTTCATGTTAATATCTTTGAGCGCATGTACATCGCCATAATATAAATTCAATTTTTCCGTTACCATTTTCATATTGCTTCTTCCTTTCAAAGGCTCTTTATGCTTTTACTCTTTTGATCAGCGCGGAGGATAGTAAGTTGATGCACAGCACGGTTACAATAAGCACTGTAGCGGTGCCAAAGGCCTTTTCAAAGGAAATGCCTTCTTTTGCAAGAATATATAGATGTATGGCTAAGCTTCGCCCCGAATCCATCACCGTGTCCGGTATTTTAATATTGGTGCCGGCCGTGAGCATCACTGCGGCGGTCTCCCCCACAACACGACCGATGGAAAGGATAATGGCCGCTAAAATTCCAGGCATGGCAGTTGGTAGTATAATTTTAAAGATTGTTCGCAGGCGTGAGGCTCCAAGTCCTAGGCTTCCTTCCTTATAGGTTACCGGCACTGCCTTGATGGCTTCTTCGGTAGCACGAACAATGGTAGGCAACACCATGATGCTAAGCGTCGCACTACCCGATAGTATGGAGAACCCCCACTTTAGTGTGAGTCCAAAAAACAGCATACCGAAAAGACCGTAAATAATCGAGGGTATTCCTGAGAGACATTCCGTGGCAAATCGAATTGCACCTACTATTTTACCTTGTTTTGCGTATTCTGTCAAATATATTGCTGAAAAAACGCCTATAGGCACTGCAATAACAAGAGAAACACCAACGAGATAGAGCGTTGCCACAATCATTGGCATAAGCCCTGTGATAAATTCACCATTTAAAGCAGGAAGGCCTTTGACCAATATATAACCAATGATCCAAATCAGAGCGCCTATGGTAAACAGCGTGGAAATATAAATTGCCATTTGAAATAAAAATGACTTCACCTTTCTCATTACACTGCACCACCCTTTTTATTCAGCATATTGAGTGCAAAATTCAGTATCATAATGAGCAAAAACAGCATCACACCAATACCGAACAAAACATCCTGATGCAGTCCGGTTGAATAGCTCATTTCCATAGCGATGGTTGCTGTCATGCTGCGAAACCTACTGAGGATGGAAGTTGGAATAATCGGCGTATTGCCTGCAACCAAAATGACTGCCATGGTCTCTCCAATGGCACGACCAATTCCTAAAATAACACCAGCCATGATCCCCGAACGAGCTGCAGGTACTATGACTGTAAAAATAGACTCAATTTTATTTGCCCCAAGCCCCAGTGCGCCCTCTCTGTAAGAATCAGGTACCGCCTTCAAGGCCGCCCCACTGATGTTTATAATTGTCGGTAAAATCATGGTGGCCAGAATTGCGATTGCAGCTAATAAGCTATTCCCTCCTGAGCCAAATGCACTGTCGATAAGTGGCACAATGACAATCAGTCCAAAAAAACCATATACAATAGAAGGAATTCCTGCCAGTAAATCAATGGCAGGCTGAAGGATTTTCACCACCGGAGGTGGCGCAATCTCAGCCATATATACTGCAGTAAAAAGCCCGATGGGAACACCAATGAGTATTGCACCCAATGCGGAGTACAGACTGCCCACAACCATGGTCAGTATGCCAAATTCCTCTGCCATCGGTTCCCAAAGGCTCTGCCCAAGAAAGCTAAATAAGCCTACCTTTGCAATGGCAGGAACACCTCTTGCTAAAAGATAAGCTGAAATTACAAGAACGCACAAGATGGCAAAGCAGCTACAAAGCAAAAAAGCTATTCCCACCAATTTCTCCATATTCTTTTTTGCATCTGTATGACGATTGACCAGTGCTCTGTTATCATTCATTCGTTTATCATCTCCCACAATGCTTCCTTAAAACCCATAATAAGAAGGCAAACACAACCACAGCATCACGCAACCTGTTTGCCTCCACATCTACCCTTTTGTACTAATTTGAAGTGGGCACAAAAATCACCCAAACATATTATTTCACTTTGATATAATGATTTTTTCCAACAATTTCTTGGCCTTCACCGCTTAAAATAAAGTCAATGTATTTTTTCGCTTCGCCGGAAGCCGCGCCCTTGGTGAGTAGCAGGAATGGACGAGAAATGCTATAGGTACCATCTAAAATTGTGGCTTCTGAAGGAGTTACATTATTGATTTTTACAGTTTTAATGGACCCATCAAGATAGCCTAAGGATACATAGCCAATGGCACCTTTTTTGCTTGCAATATTGGATTTAATTGCACCATTGCCTTCTGCTTGTATCGCATTCGCAACAAGCCCGCTCATCTTTTTGCCATCTTTTTCAACTTCCACTTTTAAGAGCTCTTCAAACGCTGTTCTTGTACCGGAACCGGATTCGCGGCTGACAACAATAATTTCTCCACCACTTCCGCCAACTTCGCTCCAGTTCTTTATCTTACCCATGAAAATGTCCGTAACCTGCTGAGGTGATAAGTTTCCAACATCATTTGCAGGATTTATAATAACTGCGATGCCATCCTTTGCAATGACATATTCGGTCAGGCTTGCCTTTTCTTCCCCTTTTAGTTCTCTTGAGCTCATGCCAATGGATGCGGTTCCATCCATGGCGGCCTTGATGCCGGCACTGGAGCCTACTGCTTGAATTTCAATCTGTGCATTCGCATTTTTTGCTTTGTATGCTTTTGTGATTTCCTGCGCCAAAGGTTCAACGGAGGTGGAACCTACCAAAACAATCTTGGCGGAAGGTGCGTTCGTGGCCTTGGCCGCTTCGGTAGGTGATGGTGTTTTTTGCGCCGTGCAAGCAACAGCGGCAAACGCTACTGCAGTGCAAATTGATAATACCCCAATCTTTTTAAACATTTTCATTTTCATTCTCCTTTTCTCATTGTCTAACTTATTCACATCTTGATTTTATCCTACTTTTGTTAAAAATAAACTCTTTGGGCGTAAAGAAATAGTGAATTAAATGTTAATTCCATGTAAATCGTATCATTTGCATCTTGCAATATGTTTTTTTTGTGGTAAAATGCAATTAGGAGTAAAATTTAGTGTAATCCAGATTACAAAGGAGAGCGTATGAATAAAGAGGTTATTTATATTGTAGAGGATGATGCCCACATCTCTCAATTGGTCAAGTACAATTTGGAGCTGGAGGGCTACAGTGTTCGGGAGTTTGAGGATGGAAAGGTTGCCAAAGATGCCATTGATGCAGCGCCTCCCACCCTTGTCATTCTCGATATAATGTTGCCCGGCATGAGCGGTGTGGATATTTTAAAGCATATTCGAAGTACGCCAGCGCTTCGCCATCTTCCTGCTCTCATGCTCACTGCGAAAAGTGATGAATTTGATAAAGTTTTAGGCTTAGAGCTTGGTGCAGATGATTATATTGCAAAACCCTTTGCCATTCGAGAGCTTACCGCAAGAGTCAAAGCAGTTTTGCGCCGAAGCCATCAGGAGTTGCCAGTAGCACAGGAAGATATCGTCATATGCGGCAATGTAAAAATATTAACAGAAGCCCACAAGGTATATGTAAATGAACTAGAAGTCGAACTCACCTTAAAGGAATTTGAGCTTTTGAAATATCTTATGCTGAATAAAGGCAAGGTTATGCGGCGTGATCTTTTGCTAGATAAGTTATGGGGATACTACAATGGCATTGAAACTCGCACAGTAGATGTACATATACGGCGGCTACGCACACTGATCGGAGAGGATTATATTGAAACCGTTCGCGGCATAGGGTATCGATATAAAAACTAAAGGAACTTTTTTATGAAACGACATATTTTTATTTATCTTACGCTTGTGCTTGTTCTATTATCTATTCTTTCAGGGATGATCATGTATATGATTTCCTCTGGGTCTTATTACCGAACCGTCCGCTCTGGACTGATAAGTCAGATTAGTATTGTAAAAGCGTTGAATATCACAGCGCATATCCCCTTTGTTGATGACCGCTCTCAAAGAGCGGCCGACGTTGTAAGACTGATGTTTATACATAACAGTGGCAAAATTTTAGCAGATACGCAAAGCACAGCGCCTAAAATAGAAGATCCGCTGCAAATTGTATCATCCGTAGATAATGAGCAGGAACAGTCCGTTTTCGTTTCCACCCTGGGTGGTAAAAAAATGATGATCGCAGCCTCACGATATGATAAAGACACAATTCTTGTCTTGATGAGGCCTGTGGAAGAATATGATAGGCTATACGTATTTCTTTGGTATTGGGTTATACTGGGCACCTCTGTTGTTATTCTCATTGCAGTCGCACTGAGCTCAATTTTATCCCACCAGATTACAAAACCTGTGGAAGGGCTTGGCAAAACTTTTTTGGAAATTGCACAGGGTAATTATCATGTGCGGGCAAAACCGGAAAATTTCGAAGAGCTCAATCCCTTGGCCGCTACCTTTAATACCATGGTAGACACTCTGGTCAATCGAATTTACGACTTAAAAGACGCCAATATTCGAATTTCGGCCATTATTGATAATATGAACGAAGGATTTATTGCACTGGACCGTCAGCAAAACGTATTGTTAATTAATGTAAAGGCGCTTGAATACTTGCATGCAGACAATCAAAGCAATCTTTCCGGCCATTTGATGTATATTACACGTAACCATGAGCTTCTTTTGGCAGTCGATGAGCTTATGCTAAATGGCAAGCATAGAATGCTGGATCTGCTCATTGAAGATAAAGAAATACGTGTGTTCTTATGGGCACATCCCAAAAGTGGCATTGTCATTTTTATGCAGGATGTCACTGCCCTCAAAAAGATGGAACGCCTAAAAAGCGAATTTACCGCCAATGTATCTCATGAGCTGAAAACACCCCTCACCTCCATCAAAGGCTTCACGGAAACCTTAAAGGGCGGAGCGCTGGATAACCGTGAGGTTGCCATGAAGTTTCTAGATATCATCGGCATTGAGGTTGACAGACTATCCACCCTCATTAATGATATTTTGCAGATCTCTGAAATTGAAACCATGCAGATTGATGTCAATATTGCGCAGTATCCGATAAGACCAATTGTAGATCAGGCTCTTCGGATCGTAGAGCCGTCTGCACTTGCAAATAACGTGCATATTGAAGCTACATGTGAAGATTTTATTATCAATGCCAACAATGACCGAATCATGCAGCTTCTCATTAATTTGATTGACAATGCCATCAAATACAATAAACCGGGTGGTCATGTCAATCTTTTCGTGGAAAAAGAGAATGAATTTGCCGTTTTTCGAGTAAAAGATACCGGTATTGGCATTGCGCCTGAGGATAAGGATAGAATATTTGAACGATTTTATTCTGCTTGTAAAAGCCGCAGTAAGCATTTGGGCGGCACTGGTCTTGGTCTTTCTATCGTGAAGCATATCACCAATCTATATCATGGAAATATAACCGTCAATTCTTCTCCGGGAGAGGGCAGTGAGTTTATTATCCGTTTAAGGGTACTTTAGTTTCCCGTCATGCTGATCATATGATCAGCATATATACCATACCCTCTGGTAGGGTCATTAATAAATACATGGGTAACCGCACCGATCAGCTTGCCATTTTGAAGAATAGGACTACCACTCATGCCCTGCACAATGCCCCCTGTTTGCGAGAGTAGTTTTTCATCGGTCACTTTAATGAGCATGCTTTTTGCAGACTCAGAGGAAGCCGGCAGTAGTTTTTGAATTTCGATGTTGTATTCCTCTACTGCACTGCCTATCCTGCACATAATAGTGGCAGGGCCTTCTTTTATTTCTCCTCTGGCGGCTACTTTTACCGCAGCGGCCTTTGGCAGCTCATACATCGTGCCATAGATGCCTTTTGGCGTATTCCCTTCTATACTACCAAATATATGACCGTTTTCCGAAAAAGCTCCTTGTATTTCTCCCGGCTCTCCCTTTGTTCCTTTTTGTACATTTAAAATTGTTGCATCCGAAATATCTCCATTATTCACGCGATATACCGCTCCCACATCCGCATCTACAATTCCATGCCCCAGCGCTGCAAATTTTTTATTATCCACTCTGCAAAAGGTAACAGTGCCAACGCCCGCCATGGAATCTCTCACCCATACGCCTATTCTATATTGATTGGCTCCTTTTGCAAGCTTCGGCCTGATACTCACCTTGTGTTGCTTGTCCTCACGAAAAAAAACCATCTCAGCCTTTTGACCTCCGATGTTGTTCATAAGCATAGAAAAATGTTCAATGCTCTCTATCTCTTGGCCATTAATGCTCACTATGATATCACCAATCCGCAGACCTGCATCCATGGCCGGTTGTGCCGCATGGTTGTCCTGTGTCTCAAATCTGGCGCAATCTACCACAAGCAGCCCTTTGGTATAGAGCTTAATGCCCACCAGCTCGCCCAAAGGGATAACCTCAATATCCGGCATGACATTAACTTTCACCTCTTTAAAAGGAATAAGCCCTAAAAACCGAATATCCGTTTTATAACTGCCGTTTTCTATGGTGAGTGGCGCATTAACCGTAAATACGGCGCCGTGCCATAAATCTGTTATCGGACGATTTTCCGAGGATACATACATTTCGGAAGGAATATTGATATATGAAATCATCATAAATGCCACCACGAGGCATACTATGAATGAAATTATCTTTTTTTGTTTATTTCGGCACAATTCAATCAACCCCTTTTGATACCCTTTAAGTTTTCCATCGGGGCGTGATATTATGCTGAAAATATATAACAGTCTGTGTGTGCCTACGAAAAAAGCAGCAATGTCGATGCCTATTTTCATTGCACAGAATAAAATAAAAAATAAATAAAGCCTGGTATTTCTACCAGGCTTCAGTAAAAGTAAAACAAAATTTTAATTTTCTTCTTATATCTTTATTCTTTTTATCTCACCTCTCCCATCATCGATACGTATTTTTGAAAATTTTGCTATCCTTCTTCAGCTCTTCATTCACCTTGGCTACAAAATCTTCATTGGTTTTAGTGTTTGTAATGCGTCCAATAATATATTCGGTCACATCTGCCGAATTGTAACTGCCGAAGGCTCTTCGAATATTCCATGATGCAGTGAGCTCTTCATAACTCAAAAGAAGCTCTTCCTTTCTGGTGCCGGATTTGTAAATATCAATGGCAGGGAATATTCTGCGTTCGGATAAATATCGATCCAAATGTAGTTCCATATTACCCGTCCCTTTGAATTCTTCATAAATAACATCATCCATACGACTGCCGGTATCTACTAATGCAGTAGCAAGAATGGTTAGACTTCCTCCATCTCTAATCTTTCTGGCGGCACCAAAGAATTTTTTTGGTTTTAGCAGTGCGCCAACCTCCAAACCGCCGGAGAGTGTACGCCCTGTAGCCTGCACAGTCATATTATATGCTCTGGAAAGTCTCGTTAAACTATCGAGTAAAATTACAACATCTTTCTTATGTTCAACCAGTCTCTGGGCTCGTTCAAGTACCATTTCAGCCACTTTGGTATGATTGTCCGGTGGCATATCAAATGTAGAATATACCACATCCGCATTTTCCACAGAATAAATAATATCAGTAACCTCTTCAGGCCTCTCATCAATGAGCAGAACAATCAGCTCAATGTCCGGATGGTTGAGTGTGATGCTTTGGGCAATGTTTTTTAGCAGTGTGGTCTTCCCAGCTTTGGGAGGTGACACAATGAGTCCTCTTTGCCCTTTTCCGATGGGACAAATCACATCAATGAGGCGCATGGAGTAATTGTGCGAAACATTTTCAAGCGAAATGCGAGGTTGAGGATAAATAGGCACGAGTGATTCAAACGCCTTGCGCATACGGCACATCTCCGGTTTGTCTCCGTTTACGCTTTTTATAAAAACAAGAGCCTGAAATTTTTCACTTTCCTTTTTAATTGCATAGCCTGCTACCTTGTCTCCTGTTTTTAGACCATATTTTCGAATGAGCGCCGGGGATACATAAATATCCTCACTGCTGGATTGAAGATTAACACTGCGCAAAAATCCATAACCATCCGGCAACAGTTCAAGTACGCCTATGGCTGTCGCCTCTGAATTCACATCAAAGAGCTGCTGTTTTTTCGTTTCACCCGTATCCTCTTCGGCAGCTATTTTGACCTGTTCTGGTGCAATAATCGGTGTTGCCATCTCATCCTTTTTTTCTATTTCATATAAAGTCTTCTTTTCTTCATCTGCCACAACCTGTGCTTCTTTCTCCACAGTAGCGCTTAACACAGGTTCATTTTTTTTCGGAGCCGCTTTTCTCGTCTTCTCTAAGACTGGCTGAGCAGGCACTTTTTGTGCGATCTCCATTAGCATTTGTATGATTTCATTCTTTTTTTTGCCCTTATAGCCTTTTACGCCAAGCTCCTGCGCCTTTAGCTTTAACTCTTCAAGCTTTAACTGGGTATAATCTTCCATAACACACCTCTTATTTTTTGGTTACACGTACATCCTTGATTTCTGATTCAAATGCAACCGTTTTTGTAAATAGACTCTTCTGTGCTCCGATACTGATTTCATCACCTTTGTCAATCACAATTGTATC
>CAZQDP010000011.1:31620-41819 GCA_964592375.1 uncultured Eubacteriales bacterium
TTTTTTTCGATGCAATTACTTTTGGTATAGACAAGGCCAAAATACCAATGCCAAGTATCAGCATAACTGTAACAAAAAAATCAACTACGCTTATTTTCCCAAATATTTTCCCATCCTGATTGAGTATCATTTCAGCTCCCCCCCATTTCCCAAAACATCTTGCATCTTCAGATCAAGAATAAAACCTTCCAAGGTATAAGTTGCACTTTTTACTTTGGCTTTTTTGCCCACCTTGATTGTATAATTGTTTGCTACCCGAATATCCTTTTCCCCATCTACACCTGCGGCCATAATGGTCAAAATCACGGTGTACCTATCGGGAATGGTGGTTTCTATAAACCTGCCTGCAACAGAATCCTCATTAATTTTCATGCTCTGTTCTGACTCTATGTTCACCAACTCACCGACGAGCTTATTGGAGGAGTCGTACAGCTTATCCCCAATTTTTGGTGCCTGAGCAACCTCCTTCGAGAGTTCCTTACATTCAATGGTGTACGTAATTTCTACTTTTTTTTCTTCTTTGCTACTCGAAAACTTCATATTGGACGCGTACATCATAAAGATACCGACAACCAGTATCATGGTTATCACAATGAGAATATCCACAATATTAAAAAGTCCCAGTATTCTGCCTTTTTCATCTACAATTTTCATGATAATGCTCGTTCCTTTCCACTTTGCGATGATACCTTTTGACTTGCAATTTTTTGATATACTTCCTCTATCTGCCTTGTCATGGCCTTAGAGGTAAATGTTTTTTGGAAAATCTCAAATGATTTTTGTGACATTCTGCTGTATAGCTCCTGATCCGATAGTAATGCGATTATACCGTCTGATAGCGCCTTTGCATCACGCTGTGGTACGACAATGCCATTTTCACCACTTGCAATAACGCCGGGGTTTCCGCCATAATCACTAACTACCGCCGGCTTCCCCATGCTCATCCCCTCAAGTAAAGCAAGGCTTGTTGCCTCCGTGCCAAAAGATGCGTTGACACTAATATCGCTCACCCCCAAAAGAAGGTGAATATCACTTAAAAAGCCGGTAAATAAAACATCCGCGTTTTGTTCGTGTGCCAAATTTCGAAGATTTTGCTCAAAACTACCGGTGCCGGCAATGATAAATTTCGCATCAATCCCCGCCTGCCGCACCAGTCGAGATGCTTCAATGAAATACGAATGGCCTTTTATTTCTTCTAATCTTGCAATGATGGAAACTACCTTTTGCCCTTCTAATATACCAAATCTCTTTCTGGCTTGTTCCTGCATTTCCAAGGTTGGCAGCTCTATTTTTTCAATCCCATTTAAAATTACGTCTATTTTTTGAGAGGGTATACCCACATCCGTTAAATTATCTGCAGCCGCCTGCGCCACCGCAATAATGCCATCAGAAAATAAATCGGCCGCCAAATGATTGAGCATCTTCCCCACCGGACTTTTCATCAGAGCCGATGGTTCAAACACGCAGTGACGAGTATAGATAATTTTCACACCCGGAACCAATCGTGCCGCAATCCTGCCGGCCATGGATGCATGTGTATGCACGATATCCGGACGAATAGTGCGAATAAGCCTAAGCTGGCTTAAAATTCCCTTTAAACTAAAGGATTCATCTTTGATATCGTCCGTTTCCACATAGTTTGCTCCCACTGCCACAAGCTCCGGGATTAGCATGCTTCCCCGCGGAACGGCGACGATAAAGTCAAATCGATTTCTGTCATAATTCTTCGCAAAGGTAAGGACGCACTTTCCGGCACCGCCGATATTGGAATCCGTAATAATATTTAGCACTTTAATCATTGCGCTTCCTCCTGTTTGAATGCTGAAATTTTGCCCAGCACCCCTGCCATGGCTAAATAAATAAAAAAGAACAAAAATATACGGTAGTTATACCATACATTGTCAAACAGCCCTTGAATTAAGTATCCACCCATACCACATCCCATCGCTGTTGCCATATATCTGTGATAGGTGCTTCTTCTACATATTAATGCGATGCATTTATAAAATGCAATCATCAAAAATAAAAATGCCAATATGCCAAATAGCCCTGTTTGGGTAAAAATGAGTAAAAACAAGCTATGCGGATGCGGCGCTTCAACAGCGCTTAATGAATAGATTGGATAGATGGCATTAAACGCAAGCTCTCCAAGTCCTGTGCCCATCAGCCAATGGTCCTTTAGCATTTTAATGGTACCACGCCAAATGTTCACGCGGTAGGAGGTGGAGGAATCCGCCAAATTCCCAATACTCATCATGCGACTCATAATAGAGGCGGGCATTACAAATGGAACACATACAATGCCGGCCAAAAGCGCACCCAATAGTCGCTTACAACGAAATGCCAAAAATATTCCCATGGCAAACAAAAGACCAATCCAGCAACCGCGAGAAAAAGTAAATACCATACAAAGTCCCATCAGCGAAAATGCTCCCATGAAGAACCACCGTTTTGCATGTTTCATACTCGTGCAGAGCCTTGCCGCACAAAGAGGCATAATGAGCAATAGATATTCGCCGAGCACATTGGGGTTTTCAAAGGTAGAATAAACTCGTCCGCCCAAATCCTCAAACATTGTGGTATCCGTCCAAGTATTGGCGGCGGACCCCGTTACTTTTTGATATATTCCATAGAATGCCACCACTGCGCCCACTGCAATAATGCCATCAATAAGCCGATAAAAGCTTTTTGGGGTGGAAATATTATTATAAAGCAAAATAAAAAATAAAGCAAATGTGATATAAACCAGTGCCACCTTCATGCTACTTGCCACCGCGTAGGAATTAAGTACACCATAAGCAAAGCTTGCGCAAATTCCAATGACGCTGGCTTCAAACCCACTCACGGAAAATCGCTCCCTCTTCTGCGTTGCTGCAAAGATAAGCAAAAGCAATGCGATAAACAAAATCAAATATACCAGTTGCATGGTCCTGGCAAACGGGAACGCAAGAACAACCAGATAAATGCCCCATACAGGCCTTACAAGCATCAATAAAATGCCAATTCCTGCAAAAATGAGCAAATACCATCCTGGTAAAAGGCTGGAAAATCCCATCATTGCACCCACAATAATTGCCACGGTAACGGTAATATGCTGTCGAAGGTCAGCTCTTAGAGGCTTTTTTACAAGCTTTTGCAAAAATCCGATGCCCGAAAATGCACATAGCTCAGCAGGCGTAATATTAATAAATATCATCAGTCCGCTCAAAACCGCAATAGGGTACATCATCGGATGAATATATCCCTCGAAAACACTATCGCACGCTATCTTCACACAAATAAATATAAACAAGCCAAGTCCATAATCCATGATGCTAACCCTGTGCCAATTTTCCACCATGAATTCCGTAATTTTGCCGGCGCTACTATCCCTAAATACATTTTGCAAACCGCGCAGCGCTCTTCCAAACAGCTTATTGAGTAGCCAAAGGAAAAAACCAAGTATTTTTGCAAGTATGTTATCCCCGCTGCTTTGCGAATTGGCACCAAATACGCTGTAAATTCTACTGCCTGAATAAAGCTTCGAAAACCATGCGATGATATTACCAATCCACCTTGAGTATCCGCTGGCGGAATAAATCGCTTTCATGTACTCATAGCATTTTTGAAATATATTGTCACAAAAGATTGCCGTTTTGCCGAGCACACTACAAATAAAACGCAAAATCAAACTATCGGTATTCAAACAATTTACACCTTCCCCTTTTGCTTATGAGTGCTTTATAAGGTTTTTAAACCATGTAATTTCTTCTATTTTTGCCATCCATGCCCCTGCCCCATACACAACCGTGCCAACCAAGGCCGGTAGCATCAATTTGATGAGCTTATATAGAAAAGTGTCCGGCATGAACAAGCTTCCCATGAAGTATTTTGTGCCAAGTACCGCCAATATAGAAACTGCCGCAACGGGCAGAAGCCTTAAAAGAAAACTTCCCATTCCCTTCATGATACCGGGACCGCCTTTGACTGTCAAAACAAAGGAAATAACGCACCATATCAGAGCCGATAAAGATGCCGCCAGTGCCAAGCCGCCGACGCCCATCAAACGAGCGAGCAGAAAACTGAGTGGAACATTAAGTGCTACTGTGCCAATGGCGATGATCATGGGGGTTTTGGCGTTTTGTTTTGAGTAAAAGGCTTTGTTTAACACCTCTTGTAGGGCAAACCCCACCATCCCAACAGAATAGAAAAACATAGCGGTGGACGTAAGACTTGCGGCCCTGCTGTCAAATGCACCTCGCTGGTAAATGATGCTAACCATTTCACTGCTTAGTGTCATAAACATCAGTGCGATAAGCACAGCGCCCAAAAGAACTGCTTTGATTGAACCCGACACAGTCCTTTCCCAGCCCTCCCTCTCTCCTGACATGGCAAGTCTTGAGAGACCGGGAAAGATATAATTGGTAAGCGACACTGCAAAAACACTTGCCGCAATAATATATAGCTTGTTCGCATAATTGACAGCTGCCACAGCCTGTCCTCCATGAAGAGAAGATGCTACCATAATATTGACCGTGGCATTGATTGGCTGTACCCAAGTGGAAAATAAAATCGGCAAGGCCAAAATAGCCACCTTGCGAATTCCCTCATCCTTTATGCTACTTTGCATACAAAAATGAAAATGTTTACTTTTCAGAGGTGGCACCAATATCACAAATTGCAGCATCCACCCGATAAGCAGTGCAAAGGCCAGACCTTGGATACCAAATGTACCATTGAGAGTAAATAGATACAGAATGCACACAAGACTGGATACAACGCTCATGGCCGCCGGAATTTTAAACTCACCTAGTGATTGCAAAATCCCCACAAGTGTAAAGGCAAGGCCAATAAAAACAACCATGGGAAACATGATTTGAAGCAAAAGCCCTGCAAGCTTTATTTCCTCCGTTCCCATTTTTGGTGCAATTGCCGATACAATTTGGTGAGAAAAAATTACTCCGATGATGCAAAGCACACTCGAAAGCAGTAGTACTGCTTTTAAAAACCCACTGGCAAACCTGTCTGCACGCACTCTACCTTGCTCCTCCATGTACATATTATACACGGGAATAAAGGCAGAAGAAATGGCAGAACCGAGTATCATATCAAAAAAAGTAAGAGGCAGTTGAGAAGCGATCACATATGCCGAGGCCGCAGGACTGATGCCATAGATGTATGCCATCACCATTTCTCTTGCCTGACCTAGCAGCTTTGCTGCCAATATTGTTATAAAAATAAAACTCACTGTTTTCACAGCACTTTTACTATGCATATTCATCTCCATGCACCGCAAGCATAACGCCACATACGCAACCCAAGACATGCGAAAGACCTTATCGCTGCTATTGCCGCTATTGCATGCGAGCGGCTCGCCTTTTATTCATCAAAAGTCCAAATGCATCAGTGAAAAATAGAGATTTAGACTTTGTTCTATATGGATTTGAAGGATTTGCAGGAAGGATAAATATGCCTGCAAAGTGAATGTGTCATGATATTTTGCAGGTGCAAAACGCCATTTGTTTGAAGCAGTTATGAAAGCAATAAACATATTATACTCTACTTTTTCCCATTTGTAAAGCACAAAAAAAATGATTTATCAAAAATTTAAATTGCTATTGACATATGCGCTTTGGTGTGTTATTATGGTAGTACACTAACACATAGAAATCGAGGTGAAACATCCATGTCATTTTCATTTGATCAGCATTCGCCGATTTACCTTCAAATTATCCGGGAGATTAAGCGGCAAATTGTAAATGAAGAATTAAAGGAGGGAGACAAAATGCCTTCGGTCAGAGATCTTTCAGAGCAAATGAACGTTAACCCAAATACGGTACAGCGAGCGTATCAGGAATTAGAACGCCTTGGCATCACACATACACTGCGAGGCATGGGCAACTTTGTAACAGACAATAAGGAAATCATTCGGAGCATGAAAAACGAAATGGCCAAAAGCTATATTCAGCAATTTGTGCAGGGCATGAAAACTTTAGGAATGTCCCAGACCGATATGTTAAATACGCTCAAAGAATATTTTGTAAAGGAGGAATTTTAAATGAATTCCATTTTAGAAATTACAGGCTTATATAAAAACTTTTTTGGTAAAGCCGCACTATCTGATATCAGCCTCTCCTTAGATGAAGGAAGAATTGTGGGGCTACTTGGTCCAAACGGTAGCGGCAAAACTACACTTTTAAAACTCATCGCAGGCTTTTTGCAACCTACAAAGGGTCAAATACGCATAAGCGGTCAAGCGCCATCTTATCAAACCAAGGCATTTGTGGCGTTTCTACCGGATACCGATTTTTTATATGAAGAAAAGAAAATTGCAGATATATCTGCATTTTACAAGGATTTCTTTTCCGATTTTGATTTGCACAAATTCAATGAACTATGTGCGTTTATGAACCTTGAGCGCGGTGCACTGATTAAAAGCTTATCTAAAGGCATGAAGGAAAAACTGCAATTATCCATTATTCTCTCCCGTAGTGCAAAGCTTTATATGCTGGATGAACCATTGGGCGGCGTTGATCCCATTACCAGAGATAAAATCATCAATGCCATTATCAGAAATTATATGGAAAACAGTTCAATGATCATCAGTACGCATCTTGTTGACTATATCGAGCCGCTTCTGGACGAAGTTGTTTTTCTCAGAAATGGCCAAATCGCGCTCCATGGCATGGCGGAAGAGCTGCGCGCGGAAAAAAACATGTCGGTAGATAAAATATACAGGGAGGTATATATCAATGATTAATCTCATTAAAAACGAATGGAAACTGAGAAGAATATCCATTCTTCGCTTTGGTATTGCCGTAGCCATTATTAATATCATTGCTATTTTCGTCATCGTCATCGGGAAGATTAATATACCGGAACTTTTAAGGCTTAGCATGATAGATGACCATGAAGCAACTGCAAGTTTGCTTTCCTCTTATGGCATTGGGTTTGCCATTATGCTTCCTCTTGCCCTTATGACCAATGGAATTCTGTTGACTCTGCCCATCATTAATGCAATATTTACCTTCCGAAGAGATATTTTCAGCAATCAAAGATATCTTCTCTTTTCCTTGCCGGTCAAGGGCTCAAAGCTCATCGGTTCGAGGTTGATTGTTACCTGCCTTGAAATGGCGCTGTCAATGCTCTTTCTTATGGTGTCCATGGCCAGCCTGGCGTTTGCTCTGTTTGGTTGGCCCATCTTTCGCATTGGTGCAGGATACCTTTTGAGTATCTCTCCCCTACTCGTGCTTCAATTTGTAATTTGCTTGTTTGAATTTAGTCTGATGATGCTCATTATCTATACAGTACTTATTCTCATTAACATGGCTGCTAAGTTTACCACAAAACTTAAAAAGGTGCTAGGCCTTGTGGTAGGCATTTTGCTCTTCAGCTTTCTCAATAATATCTGGGAAGGAATGACAGACGGCCTAAAAAAGTATGCCACCAATGTTCCTCTGCACACAGATTTCTCTGCACTGCGGCAGTATCTTCCGGGTGTAAGTCTTCAAATCGCCTCAAACAATATCACCTATTATTTTGCTGTTGTTGGTGCGGAAATCGTGTTCTTCTCCTTTATGTTTATTATTTTGTCATATATCATGGATAAACGAATAGAAGTATAAAGGAAAGCCACAATTATCAATAAATCCCTTTCTGATAGGTCGATATGGTCCTCCTGTAAAAAAAATAAATTTATTATTCCAAAACAGTAAATCAACGGAACTTTTTATACAATTGGTTCGTCTTACTGATAGAAACAAGAAAGGATGATGTTTGTGAAAAAGATGAACGCGAAAATGGCTTTATTCCTTCTACCTATCATGATTTTAACCTCAGCAGTACCAGTCTTTGCAGGAGGAGGCCCCAAAATGGTACCGGAAGCCGTTGCCGTACAAGCTGCAGCGGCAGGAAGCATTGAAATAACGGATCAAATTTTGAAAAGCACCATTGTAAAAGTAAAAGAAATCTATCATATTTCAGATGAACTGGATAAATTCAGTTATGATGTGAATACAGTAGATAATATTTCCATATGGAATCTTCGGTGGATGAGTAGCAAAACAAATGAAAATATCAGTATTTCCTATGGTTCCGATGCGAACACTTATCATTATTATACATATATACCTTCAGTGCAAAAGGACAGAAAGTCAATAAACAATATAAAAAAAGATGCAGCAAAGGAAATAGCAGCCGATTTTTTAAAGCTGGCTCTGCCTACTCAGTATTCGTATTTTAAGATTGTTGAAAACAATAGTATCGAAAATTTTAATGGTTTTTATCTTCAGTATCAATATTATCAAAATGATGTTCCCGTAGAAGGAGCGCAGGTTTATATCGGTGTTGACTCTAAGACGGGCATTATAAATCAGTACAGTTGTTCTTTCCACTTTTCACTGGATTTTCCCTCTTTGGAAGGAATAATAGATGTTTCAAAGGCACAAGAGGCTTACAAAAGTAATTTGGGCTTGCAGCTTGTATATCAGTCGAAAATCAACTATACCAATGATAATGTGGTCTTAGAAAGCGTTTTTCCGGTTTATATTGAAAAATATACTGCGGATTATGCAATAGATGCCAAAACCGGTGAGCGCATACTCACATCGGAGCCATACTTTGGTTTTGGTCGCGGCGAAAAGGGTGGTTATGGAGCTAACACAAGTTTAAATGAAGCTGCCTTATCCCCTGCAGAGGAAAAAGAGGTTAAAAATATTGAAGGGGTATTGCCGGTGGATACGGCCGTTAAAATGGCTTTTGATAAAGGAATTCCAATTCTTAAAAAAGGCATGCTTCTCTTTGAATCCTCCCTCAATACATCACCACTGAACACGAAAAGCGGTTATGTTTGGAATATTAATTTGCGTGAAGAGAATAAAGAGCAAAGCGCACAGATGTGCCGTATCACCATGGACGCAAAAACCGGTGATATCATCAGCTTCAGTGCAGATGACCGCCCGCAAGACTCCAAAGGCTCAGAAGTGAAACGGGATGCTGCTCAAAAAGAAGTAGAGCGCTTTCTAAAAGCATTTGTACCGGATAGATTTTCTAAAACAATGCAAAGTGATGCCACCCCTATATATGGCATTTACCGCGGTGAGGATACAGGCAGGTATTTGTATTTTCGCTATGTGCGCACGGAAAATGGCGTGCAGTATCCGGACAACAGCATAAGCATCACTTATGATGCGATTGCAAAGACCATCTGCAATTATTCCATAATGTGGTATGAGAGTGCCATCTTCCCTTCCGTTGACAAAGTCGTGCCCACGCAGAATATCTATCAGAGCATATTCTCTAAAAACCCCATCACCCTACAATACCGACTCAGCACCATGTCGCAGTCACAGAAATTGTTTCTGATATACACCCCTGCACGAAATCAGTATCCTATCTGTTTTGATGCTATAAGCGGCGAGCGAATAGACTATGAAGGGCAGGTAACAGGTGAGCAGCCTAAAATAGGTGGATATACGGATATAGACGAATACTATGCCAAGGAAAAAATTCTTGAACTGTCGGAAATAGGCATTGGACTATTCACCACCACTTTTGCTCCAAATAAAAGCATTGCACAAAAGGAGATGATGTATCTTCTTTCGCAGACTTATCCGTATGGCATGGCCTCCCAAAAATCGCTGGATGCATATAGTGAGGAAGATATCAATGCAATGTACAATGATTTAAAACTAAAAGGTATCATAAAAGAGCAAGAAATCGCTCCGAAATCCATCGTAACAAGGGAGCAGGCCGCAAAGTACATCGTGCGTGCATTAGGCGGCGGCACTATTGGGGAACATAGCGAGATATTTATTTGTGACTTTTTGGATTTTGATCAAATTTCTCCGGATTACAAGGGCTTTGTCGCCATATCAAAGGCCTTTGGTATTGTTAGTGGAGATAACGGCTATTTTAAACCTACAGATGAGATTACACGTGGCGAAGCTGCCGTTATGATATATCGATATTTATCTCAGTAGAAGCGGTGCTCTTTAAAAAGCGCCAACATAAAAAGGAGTTGTTTTGATGGATGGGAAAAGACTATACAAAGCTGATCAAGGGAAAATGATATCCGGTGTTTGCGCAGGTCTTGCAGATTATTTTAACATTGACCCAAGTCTTGTACGCATCGGTTGGATTTTATTTTCCTTCACCTTTGGCTCAGGCATTTTGGCCTATATTATCGCAGCAGTAATATTGCCACATAAGCACGAGGTTGT
>CAZQDP010000012.1:0-35603 GCA_964592375.1 uncultured Eubacteriales bacterium
GGCAGGTATGGGTTTTTTGTGTAGGCTCGCATGGCGCCCGTGAGGGCCCAGTCGGAGGAGGAAATATTCAGAATGTGCTGCCCGATGCATGGAGTGGCGTTTGTGACTTGATATGGCAGAGAAGCACTTTGCAGATTGGCGCTTTGGCTCAGTGCCTCGCATATTATCATATCATCCTCGTGCACTTTTTGGTAATAGGAAAGCTCTGAAATATTGACAAAAATAAAAACAAACAAGCAGAATGCGCCGACACTTTTATATCGTGTCGGTTTGTTTTTGAGCAGACTATCTGCTACAAGTGCAATGGCAATCACACCTCCCATTGCATTTCGAAGTGCCGGATATGCATCTTTTAAAAAAATCATGAAGGCATAGGAAAAAACAAAGAGCACACCTGCAAGTAAATACACGTGCGTTTCATAAGTTTTTACAAAAAGCCGATTGTCTTTTGGCGGGGTAGATAAAAAAAAGCCCACAGCGGCGCACAAAAGCAGAATGAACAAGAATAAAACAAGGTCAGCGCCAAGGACAAGAAAAGTGCCACGCAAAAATCCGCTTGTGAGAAGCTTTGCCAAAACGGGTCCATATACGTTGAGTATGTGCACAGAAATATCCATTGCTTTTTCGGTGGGCTGCGCCGGCAAAACGCGCTGCATTTGCCCTTGCAGTATAAAAAAGAGGTACCACAGCATGCAAATTGCGCCGCTAAGGATGGGGATAGGCAGAAACTTTCTGTTGGTCTTATAGGCACAGAATAGATATAAAACGGCACCAATTATCGCCGTTTGCTCATAGAGCAGTGTGCCGAGCAGAAAAAGCAGAAAAGAAAGAGCAAAAGACCACTTTTTTTTGCTTGCAAGCAGCAGCATGGAGGAAGCGAATAAAAACAGTGAAGGGACTATTCGCACCGAAGCGGAAAGCCAGTATACCGCTTCAATATTTAAGGGAAAAAATAAATAAATAATGAGAAACAGCCCACCTGCATGCACTCCCGCCCTTGATAATGCCTTTTGGAACTGGAGAGCAGATAAAAAATATAAAAGGGTGATAAAGGCATAAGGTATGCACATGGCATTCCAAAAACGGCTCCAAACATAAATGTCCATCAGTCCTGCCAAGGGACGGGCGGCATATAAGTGGCCTGCCAAATACACCTGCCGAAAGGGATGCGAAAACAGAGGATAGACGCCATACTGAATATAGTCATCAAGCACCGGGGTGTATTTAAAATAGAAAAAACCTGCTTTTATTAAGTATGCGCCAAAAAGCAAAAGCAGAAATATGGCGTGTTTTTGATCAATATGTTTATTCTTCATGGGTTTTATATTTGCCTGTCGCAGAGTTTACTTTTACCTTTAGTACATCGAATGCCATTTTCACACTATCCGAAAAAGGACTGACTCTTGATGGGCGAATTTCATTTTTCATTTCAAGTGAAAGTGGAAGCACCTTCAGACCCAGCATGCCGGCTAAGTAGATCATTTCCATATCGAAACCAAAATCATGAATACTGCACATGGAAAAAAGCCGCTTGGCAGCCTCTGCATGAAAAGCCTTAAATCCACATTGGGTGTCCGTTACCGGCAGAGGTAAAAAGCCGGTTGCAAGCGATGAAAAAGCATTGGATAAAAACCGCCGTCCACCGGTATATCCGCTCCGCTCTTTGCTGCGCAACCCCGCTACCACATCCGCTTCGCAGTGATAAAAAAGCCCTATGCAGCGTTGAATGTTGGATAGGTCATAGGGGAGATCTGCATCGGTATAAAATACATATTTCCCTGTGGACAAAAGCACGGCGTTTTTTACCACATAGCCCTTACCCATATTGACAGGACTTTTCATTAAAATAAAATCCAACTCTCGCCGCTTCTCGAGTAGGTCACTGCCGCCGTCATCCGATCCATCGTCTGCCATAATCAGCTCGAAGCTTGTAAAATGCTTTTGAAGGTACGAATGAGCAGTGCAAAGCGTGGTGTCGATAATGCTTTTTTCATTATAAAAAGGAATGATAAGAGAAACATCCATGGCAACGCTCCACTGTTTTTAGCACATAGTATTTCCAAATATTCCTTTTGGTATGCATTCATCCGATTGGAACATCACCAAGTGTTTGCCCCGGTACAACATGCGCCATGAGCGCACAAGGCTCAAATGCCTTTTGCTCCACCATGGCAATGATGGCTTCTGCTGCAAGCAGGCCGGTCTTCGCCATTGGGAAGGAAACGGTATCAATGCGCGGCTTCACATAATCAAGGGTATCAATATGATCAAAGCCCATAAGACCGGCATCACGTCCCGGCATGATACCAAGCTGCTCAAAGCACTGGAGCACACGAAGTGCGTAAATATCGGAGGAGCAAAAAAACGCCGTTTTTTCTTTGGAGGCATAAAGCGGTATTTGCTTTTCAAAATCATTTTCGGTGAGAATACATATATCCATAACAGAGGAAAACCCCAGCATCCGCTGTTGTTGCGCCCAAATATTATTACCAATTTGTGCAAGTGCCGGCGCAATATATACCGCGTTGCGGTAACCATGTGCTAAAATATGCGTAGCGGCAAGGGCACCGGCAGCGTACTCATTAATGCCAATATGAGGGAGCTCACCTAAACGGTTTCCTATGGTAACGGCAGGGAGATTTTCAAGTGCATGCTGCGTGTCTTGCCCGCCGATGGGGAAAATAATGATACCATCCACTCGTCTTTCTTGCAGGCGGAGGATGCAGTCTGTTTCATAGGTGCAATTTTTATGTGTAAGCACCAAATAAGCAAAATAGCCAAGCTCTCGCAGTCTTTTTTCTGCTGCACTAACACATTGGGCAAAAAAACGATTATCAAGGTCAAAAATCAAAATACCAATGGTGTTGGTGCGTCGGCGCGATAAGCTGCTAGCAAGGTAATTTGGTCTATACCCATGCGACTGCATTACCCGTAGCACAGCCTCACGGGTTTTTTTATTCACACCCGAACGATGATGAAGCACCCTGTCTACCGTGCCGCGGGATACGCCGCAAATGCGTGCGATTTCGCCTGATGTAATCATGCTTTTGTCATATCCCTTCTCTCCTGGGCGCTTTCCACCACAAGGCGTTCTCCCTCACGAATAAGGATTTTTGAGGCAAATACCAATGTATCGCCATCCAAAGTAAAATCCAATAGTTTGCCTTCCAAGGTAACCTTGGCAGGCTTCATAAATGCAAGGCTTAGCAAAGAGAGGGAAAGGCTTCCGTATAAAACGGATAAGACAGATTGATTTTGATTGCATGAGAACTGGCCCCATCCGCTGCCCACCGACCAAAAGCTCTGAAAAGCTTCTGGGTGAATGGGGGAAAATCCGATTTTGCCTTGCGGTAGGTCAAAGGAAAAGCCTGAAAAAGCCAGAAGCGCTGAGTAACTTGCCATTGAACGGGCATAATTGCTGCCTGCCTCAAACTCATTCCAAGGGTTGCGGCGGTAACCGTCAAAACGGTTGCGGATCGCTTCAATCAGCTGTGTGCCTTGCTCCGTCATGCCTTCTTGCAGCATGTGTACGGCTGCTTGATATTCAAATCCAGTCATTGCCTCTTCTGAATATGGCACAGGAATGACGGGCTTTTGTGCGGCATTTGGCCAATCGCAAATCACGGTACAGCTCTCGTCTGCCAGTGCGAACAAGCGGCAGGGATTAAAAAAATTACGCAAGCTTTTTTTAAAGTTGTACTGATAAATGGTGTTCAATGCTTTTTTTACCTTGTCTTTATCAAAAATTTCGCCAATTCCACAAATATTTGCATGCCACTGGGCAACCACTTGGTCGATAGATGAGCCTTCACCAACTTGGTATTTAATTTCACCGGATTCTTCATTGCGGTATGCCAATGTGTTTTCATATTGGTCTAAAATACTCATATCTTTCAAATCTATTTGCTGATAAAAAAATTCACCATTAAACAGATGCTGCTGTGTCCATGCACGGCCTTTTTCAAACAGTGCCAAATATTCTGCGGCGGTTTCCGTCTCGCCCAAATATTCGCCCATTTGTGCAGCGGCTTTTAATGCAGCCAAATAAAAACCGGTCAGCCAGGAATTTGGTCCAAACAGCTCCATATCAAGCGTATGATGCTGTCTGCCGTGTAATACGCCTGTCCGATCAATATCCCATTTGTCGGCATTGTGCTCCGACCATGCAAATTCGATATTCTTTTTTACATACGGCCACATTTTTGCAAGCCATGCATCGTCTGCAGATAGCTTCCATTCGCGGTATACTTTGATCACGCCTCCAAACTGCCCATCTGCGCAGGGACGGAAATTAGCACGCGGAATGCCAAGCGGCAACTGCAGACGAAAAGACATACCACCGTGTTCATTCATATTGTATCGAAAATCTGCCTCACGCATGGACCGTTCCAGTGCAGGAAAAAGGAAAGGAAGTGCATATGCGTAGTTCCATACATGCGAGCAGGAGCCCTCGCAGAAACCGCAATCGGATGTACAGCCCTCAAAGGCATAAAATGTGCCGTCCTCCAATCGCAAACAGGTAGGCGATTTTAAAACAGAAAGATTGGCAGATACGGCATCTAATACACTATCCGGCAATGTGGAGGAAAAAAGGGTATTCTGAAATAAACGGGTTTGGAGTAAAAGCCGGTTGTAATTGGAAAAGGCATAAAGCGCACAATCTTTTGCACTGTCAAATAGGCTTGCATAGTAGTTTTTCCACTTTGCAGCGTTGCGCAGTTCATCTCCTGATGAAAAGTGAAAGCCCTTCCAGTATTTAAAGAAATTCGGATAATACCAGGAAAGGATAAAGCGAACTCGCTCACTAGCGCCCGGAGCGACCGTAACACAAGCGGCAAGAGTGGCAGTATCAGGCTTGCTTTGCTTATCCTCAGGAGCATACTGCCTGTTTGTTAGGGGACCGGCCTTAGAAAAATCTTGCCAAAAAACGCCGAGTTCATCGAACCATCTGCCTCGAAACCAATACTGCTGTGCGTGGGCGTTTTGGCAATCGGTGGATACGCACAATTCACCGTAATCATACGCACCAGCCTCGCACTTGGAATTTCCAAGGGTGATATATGTTACTTCACCCTCCTTTGATTTCGTATGGACATTCTGATCCGGCGATGGATTGCTAACGCTAAAGGCGGCAGTATATGTGATTGCAAGATTGGTATCGTTTGTAAACTCCACTTCAAAAAATGCCGCAGGTAGGCTGGAATCCTTTTCGCCAAGAGGGATAAAAGGATTAAAGGCAATAAGGCGCACGGCGCCGGGAAATTGGCTATCTTGAAAATCTATCTGTGCAAATGGAAAGCCACCTGTAAAAGTGTGCTGCTGAAAATGGGGGCAGCCGGCTAGTGTACTTCTGTTTACACCAAACCCATAGGAATTCGAACGATCAGGTTCATTGATATCACCAATAAAATGAGGAGGCACATCGCCGTTTAGCACGCGAGCATCCAGCACACAGCCATTCTGCTCCGCTTTCACCGCAAAATGCGTGAAGCCTTGATAGGTACATTTATTGGGTCTGTTATAAATTTCAAAGTCTTTTAGCCTGCCATTGCCGGCAAGACCAATACAGCCGGTGCCTATTCCTCCTAAAGGGAATGAAATTTCATTTGTGTATTGACCACGATATTCGAATCCATTTTCTGTCCGCATCATGACCACTCCTTCATAATATTAACTTTCCGTTCACGTGCACGGAAATAATATCACACGACGATAAGCTTGTCAAGATGTTTCGTGCAAAAAAATGGGCGATGATGGAGTTTCATCATCGCCCGGAAAATTCAAGCACTTTTCAACATTTGCGTTCAAGGGAAAAGCATTATTCTTCAACCTCAATTTCGATTACTGTATCAATATCGCAGGGCAGTTTTGAATAAAAATGACCCGGCTTGGAATAGGCTCCAAAGCTTAAAAATGTATACTCCGGCCAACGAAGCGTATTAAAGCCGGTTTTGGCCTTGATTTCGGTTTTATCATGCAGTAGCCTCATCTTCTTTATTTTATATGGTATTTTAAGACCGATAAAGCCCATGCTTTCTTCAAAGATGTGCGCATAGATGATATTGCCACGTTTGGTGTACCAGCCCCAATCGGGCTTTGTAATTCCCGCAATACCACAGCCGGAAATACTCTCTGCGTTTTTCTGCATCCATGCACCGATTTGTTCCATCATTTCAAGGCAGGGCTGAGGGAAATTCCCTTTGGCATCCGGCCCCACGTTGAGTAACACATTGCCTCCCTTTGCACAGCATTCCACCATTTTGCGAATAATAAGCTTTGTAGGCTTGTAGTTGGTGTCAAGACCGCAATATCCCCAATTGTCATTCATGCACAGGCAGGTTTCCCATGGGAGGGCATTTCCCGCATCGTCTAGAATGCCTTCCGGCGGGATGATTTGCTCGGGAGAAGTAAAATCCCCTGAATAAATGGTTGGATTTGCAGTATGGATGGTAGTTTTTTCCTCCGCCTCAAGGCGATTGTCTAAAATCACCTCTGGCTGATAGGTGCGGATCATTTCCACAAGCGCTTTGGCCTTCCACTTTTCGCCGGACATATTACCATAGGAAAAATCAAACCACATCACGTCAATCTTGCCGTAATTGGTGCATAGCTCTTTGATTTGGCCGTGCATATAGGTAAGATAACGATCAAAATTATGTGCGATATCTTTATAAGCCTCATTGTCCTTCATAGGATGAAATTGATCACCAAAATGCGGATAATCGGGATGATGCCAGTCAATCAGTGAATAGTAAAGACCTACCTTTAATCCCTCTGCCCGAAAAGCCTGTACATATTCTGCAATAAGATCTCTGCCGGCCTTTGTGCTTGTGGCTTTATAATCGGTTAGCTTACTGTCGAACAAGCAAAAGCCATCGTGGTGCTTGGCGGTCATCACTGCATATTTCATCCCTGCTTTTTTTGCGGCCTTTGCCCACTGCACCGGATCATAATCCACCGGATTAAATTCATCGAAATACTGCTGGTATTGTTCATTTGAAATCTTTTCCCAGCTTCTGATCCATTCTCCTCGCGCAGGAATGGCATATAGTCCGAAGTGAATGAACAGACCAAAGCGATCATTCATCATCCAACTGGTTCGTTTGGTTCTTTCCGATATTTGTTCGTTCATGTTTTGCTCCTTTATATCTCATAAAAATTAATTTTGTAGATAATACCTAAAAACGGTGACAACCAATCAAAAAAGCCCTACCCAACTACCCTGCAGACAAGCGATTTTTGACTTTTAGATACTCTTGCTGGGTAAATCCCACTACGTTTAGCAGATCGGAAGTGGCTGCATAGGGCCCGAATTGATCCCGAAACGCTACAATTGCACTTGCATCTGCGGAGGAAATACCAACACCACAAAGCTGGGCAGCGCTTGCTGTATTAATATTCACCGAGCTTTCATCTCCCCTATTTGTGAGCGAAGGCAAGGCTTCCGAAGTATCTCTCTTCTCATCGGAGCTATTTGCCGTGCTACTTTTGCCGGTTGATGTAGAGGCGGATTTACTTGCAGAGGAGCTACTCCTAGGAGTAGAACTTCTAGAAGAAGTGCTTTTGGATGCGGTGCTACCGGAAGCGGTGCTTTTAGAAGCGGCTGATTTTGCCGGTACTTTAATTTCATAGCCATCCTTTACATAAGCGGCAAGATTCACTCCATCCACATTGGCATTTTCCGTGGCGCCGCCCGCCATTTGAATGGCATCTTCCACACGGCTTTCTGCTGGCAGGTTGTAGATGCCGGGATTTTTCACCTCGCCTTTGACATGCACTTTCACTTCCAGTGTAGCAAGCGCAGGCACCGCCGATAATTCCTTGCTGGGCGAAGCGGCATTCCACCAAATACCGATACTGATGGCAAAGCCGCAAATGAGTGCAAAAACCAAAATAAAAATGAGCTGTTCTCTGCTTTTTTCAGAGGAAGGTTTATCCTGCATATTTACCATTCCTTTGTTTTCTATTGTAGTATGAATGTACTGCTAAATCAAATGTGCATGGTAATAACATTTATTATAAACGAATAAAAAGAAACAGTCAACGAATTTTTACGGAAATTCTGCCAATATTCAATAAAATATTTGACAAAACAGATGCAGTACTATATAATATCTCACATCAATATAATATGGAAGGTGATGGAAATGAAGGCTGAAGATGTAGTAAGAATAGACTTATCCGAAAAGGATATTCCACGGCAGTGGTATAATATTCATGCAGACATGCCCTCGAAATTGGATCCGTTTTATAATCCGATGACCAAAGAGCTTTTACAACCACAAGATTTAATGAGTATATTCCCCATGGGATTGCTCCAGCAGGAAATGAGCATGGATCGTTTTGTGGATGTGCCGGATGAGGTTTGGAATATGTACCGTAAGTTCAGACCTTCTCCTATCTATCGTGCAAGAGCCCTGGAAAAGGCGCTGGGCACACCGGCTCGCATTTATTATAAGTATGAAGGCGGCAATGCCACCGGAAGTCATAAGCTCAATACGGCTTTGGCACAAGTGTATTATAATAAAATTGCAGGAATAAAGCGCATTGCAACGGAAACGGGCGCAGGTCAGTGGGGCAGTGCCGTGAGCATGGCTTGTTCCATGTTTGGGCTTGATTGCACGGTATATATGGTCAAGTGTAGCTATGATCAAAAGCCGTTTCGACGTTCTTTTATGCAGTTATACGGCTCTAATGTAATATCCAGTCCCAGCATGATGACTGAGTCGGGCAGAAAAATATTAAAAGAAAATCCAAATTGTTCGGGAAGTCTTGGTATTGCTATTAGCGAAGCGGTTGAGGATGCCATGAACAGGGAAGACACAAATTATGCACTGGGTAGCGTACTCAATCATGTTTGCATGCACCAGACGGTTATTGGTCTTGAAGCAAAAGCGCAAATGGCCATGGTAGACGAGTATCCGGATGTGATCTATGCTTGCTGCGGCGGCGGCAGTAACTTTTCCGGACTTGCATTCCCGTTTTTAATGGATAAATTTGCAGGAAAACAGGTGAAGGCGGTTGCGGTGGAGCCCACTGCATGCCCAACACTGACCAAAGGCACATATGCATATGATTATGGAGATACGGCAGGCGTTTCCCCCATCGTGAAGATGTATACATTGGGAAGCGGCTTTGTGCCTGCTCCGGACCATGCGGGTGGACTGAGATACCACGGCGAATCACCTCTCGTGAGTAAGCTATACCATGATGGGCTCATTGAAGCGGTTGCCTACGGTCAAAAGGATGTGTTTGAAGCGGCTGTACTCTTTGCGAACACAGAGGGTATTGTTCCGGCACCGGAATCTTCCCATGCAATTAGAGCGGCGATGGATGATGCACTTGCGGCTAAGGAAGAAGGCAAGGAAAGAGTCATTTTATTTGGGCTCAGCGGCCATGGTTATTTTGATATGTACGCATACGATGAGTATTCGAAGGGCACACTGGAAAATACCTATATGAGCCAAGCCGATATCGATAAGGGACTTACAACCCTTCCAAATATTAAATAAATATAATGAAATTTTATGGGCGAAACACATTGTTTCGCCCATTTTGCATGTCTATACACCAGCGCAGAATTGCCACTTATCTCATTATTGCCCATTGTTTTCTTAAAATATTTCTTGATTTCTATATTTAAAAATGATATAATGTTTTTATAAAATAATAAGGGGGGTAGCCCAATTGAAGCTAATCATAGCAATTATCAGTTCCGATGATTCGAACAAACTTACAAATGCACTTAATTTAAAAGGGTATAGCGTGACTCGTCTTGCGACCTCCGGTGGATTTCTGCGCACCGGCAATACAACATTGATGATTGGTGTGGAGGAAGATAAAATAGAAGATGTCATGGATACAATTAAATCACAGTGTCAAACCAGAAAGCAAATTACCGCATCCTCTACGCCCATAGGCGGAGTGATGCCGCATCCTGTTGAAATTGAAACCGGCGGGGCTACTATTTTTGTGGTAGATGTTGAAAATTTTGAAAAAGTATAGATCTCCGGAGGTGCCGGAAAATGGGATTTGAAAGTATTATTGGCCAACATAGTGCCAAAAAGCTTATGGAGGAGAGCCTGCGCGAGGGGCGTATTTGCAATGCATATATGATTTCGGGCAGCCGCGGTATGGGCAAAAAAACCATTGCCCGCGCTTTTGCTGCTGCTATTGTATGTGATCAAGGCACGGCCGGCTGTGGCGGATGTAAATCCTGTACAATGGCAAAGGCAGGCAGTCATCCGGATATTGTTTGGCTTCGCACCGCAGAGGATAAAAAGACCATCGGTGTGGATGAGGTGCGGCCGATCATCGGTCAAGCGGCTATTCTGCCATATATGGCAAGCCGAAAACTTTTCATTATTGAGGATGCACAGCTGCTAACGGAGCAAGCACAAAACGCACTGCTGAAGGTGATTGAAGAGCCGCCGTCGTATGTGGTTTTTGTATTTTTGGTATCTGACGTGGCTCATCTACTGGAAACCATTCGTTCGCGTTGCCTGCACATTGCGCTTGCGCCATATAAAAAAGATGAATTAAAAGAGGCAATTGCAAACCTTGTAGCGGATCCTTCCTTGATGGATTTTTATATATCCTATTCAGGTGCTAACATAGGACAGGCAATGTTACTGATTGAGGACACAGAGTTTGCTTCGCTGCGTGAGCAAACCATACAATATATTTTATCCTTGCAAAAAAGCGGCAGATATGGCATCTGTGAATTCGCCGGTTTTTTCGAGGAAAACAAGGAAAGCGCAGGAATTATTTTAGACTGCATGAGCAGTGTGATAAGGGATGTGGTTTTCATCCGGCTTGGCTGTGCTTCCTTGATGGAAAATACGGATAAAACGGAACAAATCCTTTCCATGGCAGATAAGCTGCCACTCGGAGCCGCAATGAAAATTGTGGCGGAAATTATCAAAACGAAGGAAAGCATCAGCCGGTATGTGAATTATAGCTTGTCAGTGTTGACTTTGCTCGCCGGCAGTTGGGAGGAAATACATGGTGGAAATTGCAGGGATAAGGTTCAAGCAGGCAGGTAAGGTATACTATTTTGACCCTGTTGGTATGCATCTTGAAAAAGGTGAAAATGTGATTGTGGAAACGGCCCGCGGCGTGGAGTTTGGAGAGGTGGTTCTGTCCAACCGCAGTGTTGCACAGGAGGATATTGCATCACCGCTCAAGCCGGTGCTACGTAAAGCTACGCCTGAGGATCATAAAAAGGTAGAGGAAAACCTTCAAAAGGAAAAAGAAGCACTTCGAATATGCACAGAGAAAATTGAAAAGCATCATTTGGATATGAAGCTGGTGAATGTGGAATACACCTTTGACTGCGGTAAGGTTTTGTTTTATTTTACCGCCGATGGAAGGGTGGATTTCAGAGAATTGGTGAAGGATTTGGCCTCTGTTTTTCGCACACGCATTGAACTGCGGCAGATTGGTGTGCGTGATGAGGCGAAAATGCTTGGCGGTCTTGGCGTTTGTGGTCGTCAGCTTTGTTGCAGTGGATTTTTGGGCGAATTTATGCCTGTGTCTATCAAAATGGCCAAGGAACAGAATTTGTCACTTAATCCTACGAAAATATCCGGCAATTGCGGTAGGCTGATGTGTTGTCTGAAATACGAAAACGATGTCTACGAAGAAGCATATCGCAGACTTCCAAAGCCCGGCGCCATTGTGAAAACACCAGATGGCAGAGGTGTTGTAGAGAATGTAGGTGTATTGAAGGAAACGCTAAAGGTTAGACTGGATGGAGATATTATCAAGATATATAAGGCTGAAAACATTTCCATTATTAAAAATGTAGAAATTGTAGTTGATGAGGAAAGCATAGAAGTTCTAAAGGGACTTGAGGATCGCTAACAGTATACGCTAAGGCCCTTTTGCGGCAAGAGGCGTATTGTTAAATAATTAGTATTCGGGAGGTGTATGTGAGTGGCATTTGTAATTAATGATGAGTGTGTCAATTGCGGTGCTTGTGAAGCTGAGTGTCCGGTATCCTGCATTTCGCAGGGGGATAGCACGTATGTGATAGACGAGAGCGTGTGTATTGATTGCGGGAACTGCGCAGCAGTGTGTCCGGTTGATGCTCCAAAACAGAAATAATTCAAAATTGGAAGAAATCTGCCCGAAGGCTTGGCAGGCAAGTGTAAATATCGCTTTTCCGGTCCATTTGAAACCGTTATTGTTTGTATTTACTTTCATTGCTTGACCCTGTTCGGGCGTTTTCTTTCTTGAAAGCTTTGAAGCAGACCCATGAAAAGGGATGATCAGTCTGATGAAGGAATATAGAAAAGAAAATGAACAAATAGATGAGCTTCTGGTGGGGGGCCTTAAAATATTGCAGAGCAAAGAGGCCTTTCACTATGGAAGCGATGCGGTTTTTTTGGCTAACTTTGCATCGGTGCGTAAAAATGAAAAGGTACTGGATCTTTGCACCGGCGGAGGCATTATCCCCTTACTTTTAGCGGCTAAAACAAATGCGGCATACATTGCCGGCATTGAGCTGCAAAAGAATGTGGCAGACACCGCCCAGCGCAGTGTTCTGCTCAATGGCCTTGAGGACAGAGTAAAGATAATTGAGGGCGATATCAAGCAGGCTGCGAAGCTAACTGGTGGCATTTCATTTGATGTTGTCACCTGCAATCCACCATACATGAAGGTGGATCACGGCGCAAAAAGCAAACAGCCAGGATATGCCATTGCCAGACATGAAATTGAATGCTCGATGGACGATGTGGCCAAGGCCGCGGCATCTGTGCTGAAATTTGGTGGCAGGTTTTATGTTATTCAAAAGGCACAGAGGCTTTCGGATGTGATTGCCAGCTGCTTGGCATATCATTTGGAACCAAAAAGTATCCGGTTTTTGCATACTTCTTCCGAGAAAAATGCGAAGCTGATGCTACTTTATGCCATGGCAGGCGCTAAACCAGGCATGCAGGTGCTGCCGCCTGTGTTTCTTTCGTCAATGACACTTGCATAAAATCGGTTAAGGAGGCAAATGCATGAACGGAAAACTATATCTATGTCCTACCCCCATAGGCAATTTGGAGGATATAACTTTGCGAGTGCTCAGGGTACTGAAAGAGGCAGATTTAATTGCAGCAGAGGATACCCGTCATTCACTGAAGCTGCTTAATCATTTTAGTATAAAAAAGCCAATGATTAGCTATTTTGAACACAATAAGCGCCAGCGAGGCGAAGAAATTACAGCATTTATTGAGCAGGGGAAAACGGTTGCATTGGTCACGGATGCTGGCACGCCGGCCATTTCTGACCCGGGAGAATGCCTGGTTGCATTATGTATTGAAAAAGGGATAGAGGTCATTTCGTTGCCTGGTCCTAGCGCCGCCATTACTGCACTGGTGGTATCGGGACGTGATGCGGGGCGCTTTAGCTTTCAAGGATTTTTAACTACCAATAAAAGAGGCCGTAAGGAGCATTTGGAGCAAATTAAACATCACCCGGAAACACTCATTTTCTATGAGGCACCTCATAAACTAAAGAGCACCCTTTCGGAAATGGCGCAGGTTTTAGGGGATAGGGAGATTTCTCTGTGCAGAGAGCTGACCAAAATTCATGAGCAAATCATTAGGACAACCCTGTGCCAGGCGGCACAAATGTACATAGAAAATGCCCCCAAGGGTGAATTTGTTTTGGTCATTGACGGCTGTAAGCAAATGGAGGAGCAGGCACCGGAAGTGGCCCCCATTGAAGTGCTATACGACATGTATATGGCCCAGGGCATAAACTCCAAAGAGGCGCTGAAATTAGCCGCAAAAGCAAAGCAAATCAGCAAAAGAGAGGCATATGATCTGCTGAAGCGTTAATGCGAATTTTTTTGCGGGGTGCAGGTAAACTCGGTGATATGATTTCGGTAGCGCATCGGAACGAATTTTCGTTGTAAATTTGGATTTTTTCTTTCTGCAATGGTGATGTGATGAAAATACCTTTGCCATAAATCCGTAAAATCATCTTGAAGGTTAATTTCTGTAAGGCTCACACCTTCCAATGGAGAAATAACCCATTTTCCGCCGCTACATAGTGCGGCGGTTTTTCGTTTTAAATCTCTGATAATCCAGTCCTGAGAGGCAAAGCGCCTGGCAAAGTGCGGCGAGAGTAGTGTAAGCACATTATGGTCCGGTTCAATATCGGCCACATATACCTCTGAATTTGTCTTTGTAAAACGAAGGAGCCCTTTTAATCGGTGCACCTCAAAAGTCACCTTATTTCTAATACGCATGATGGTATTGACACAATCAATATGAAAGCAGTTCCGCACCTTTGCACCATATTCAAACCCCATGCGAACATAGGCAAGAAGTTCATTGCCGCACGGGATATCCGATAGGTATGCATAATATACATCCTCCAAAAATTCATCGCAAATCTGTGCAGTGATGCCATTCCATACTCGATCTGCTTGCTCCAGGCAAGTGGTAACATATACATGCTCCAAAAAAGTGGTGTTCTCCATGTTAAGCGTTGATATAATCTGGGCATCCCGACTTTTATAAGATAGAAAAACAGCAGTGAGCAGGCCTTCGAAGGTGCCGTCATAAATATAAATACACATACTCAAAACCTCAACTGTTCATATTGTAGATTGGAGGCGCCGTCGCACAAGTATCCACGCACTGCGCCGGCGTTTTTCGCGAGTAAAAAAGGCGCCTCTGTGCGATGCTTGGTCGTAATAAAAAAGCGAGCTCTTTTGAGCACCACTCCGATTTTTTTTAGATCTCCTATCGAAAGACTTCCCAATTGGCGAGACCGCATAATACGCCGGGCACTGAGCACACCAATGCCCGGTACTCGCAGTAGGGTTTCATAATCCGCACTGTTTACATCAATAGGAAATAGATGAATATTTCGAAGTGCCCATTGGCACTTTGGATCTAAGTCATTCGAAAAATCCGGGCATCCCTCATCCAGCAGCTCCTCTGCGCGAAAGTGATAAAAGCGAAGTAGCCAATCTGCCTGATAGAGCCGATGCTCTCGTAATAAAGGGGGAGGAGTCAGGGGAGCCGGCAAAGACGGATGGCTTCCTACCGGAATATATGCCGAGTAATATACCCTTTTTAATTGATAATTATCGTACAAACCTTGGGATAGACGAATAATCTGCAAGTCATTTTCCGAAGTGGCACCGATAATCATTTGAGTGGACTGCCCGGCCGGTGCAAAAGAGGGGAGAAAGCGACTGTTTTTGCGCTGAGCCGCATTGATTTGCTTCTGGGAAGAAATATATTTCATGGGTCCTATGATGGCTTCTCGATTTTTTTGCGGTGCAAGCATGAGGAGGCTCTTCTGAGAGGGAACCTCAATATTCACACTAATTCTATCTGCAAGATGGCATGCCCTGTCCACCAGTGCTGCATCACTGCCGGGAATAATCTTCACATGAATGTAACCACCAAAACGGTACTGGTTGCGAAGAATGCTGAGTACTTCAATCATGCACTCCATGGTATAATCGGGACTTTTCACCACACCGGAGCTTAAGAAAAGTCCTTCGATATAATTGCGCTTATAAAATTCTATGGTAAGCTCTGCAAGCTCTGCAGGAGTAAACTGTGCCCTTCTAACATCACTGGAGGTTCTGTTTAAACAGTATTTACAATCGTAAATGCATTGGTTGGTCATCAGTACCTTCAGCAGGGAGATGCAACGCCCGTCATCCGACCAGCTGTGGCATATACCGCATGCGGCTGCGTCACCAATGCCACCTTTTGTGTTTGCCCGGTTGCTTCCACTGGACGAACACGACACATCATATTTTGCCGCATCTGATAAAATGGAAAGTTTTTCACTGATGGTCATGGTACAAGTCACCTCTTCTTGGCTGATATTGATAAAATTATACCACAAAGATTTTTAATAAGCAAACAAATGTTCTTTTAAGTGAAAATTTCGTTAAATACTTACAAAATATCTCGAAATGTTTGTAAGAAATACACAAACATAATATAACATAGAAGGAATAAAAAGAAAATAAATGGATATTGAAACCATGAAAAAGTGCTTGAAGCGCAATAAATATTGCTCATTGCACTTCAAATTTGTATTCACAAAAAAACAAATTACAATTTATTACAAAATCTACAAATTTAAATTGACAAGAAGCATTTACTATGTTATATTAATTAAAAGCATATAAAATATTTATTATTATTAATAAATTGAACATCATTTTTATGGAAAAGGGTGGTTTTCTATCTTATTTCCAAAGCTTAATTTTATGAGGTGCTTAACATGAAAATTGCCATTTGTGACCGAGATGTCTACAATGTGGAAAAGCTGATCGGAATTTTAATTAAGTACAATCGTGAGTTTAGAGAAATTGAGATTTTTACATATGTCAGCGGGGAAGAACTTATGTATGCCTATCTCAAAAAAGGGCTCCGATTTGATATGGTCTTTTTAGATGTCTTGCTAGAAAAGATGAACGGCATTGAAACGGCAAGAAAAATTTTGGAGATAGACAGTAGTGTGTTATTCTTTTTTGTGACCCAAAGCATGGACTTTGCTTTGGAAGGATATGAGGTTCGGGCATTTCGATACATACTTAAGCCATTTACGGAGGAGCGAATTAAAAAAGATTTTGGTTGTGCGGTCAAAGAGTTGTTTAAAAATGATAAACGCTATGCGGTGCAAACCAAAGCCAAGCTTGTACACATCAATGTTGAGGATTTATTATACTTAGAAAGTGTAAAGAGGCAGGTTTTTGCTACTACTGTTCATGAGAAAATTGCTTTTTATTCAAAACTACAGATAGAGGAGGAAAGGCTCAAAGCTTTTAGCTTCGTGCGAGTTCACCAAGGCTTTTTAGTCAATATGGCTTATATCAGCACCATCGTGGAGGGTAACATCATATTGAAAAACGGGTCCCATATTCCTATTAGCAAAAGCAGAAAGAAATCGACCTTAACGAGTTTTACAAAATACCTTACGGAATATGATTTTATCTAAACTATTTTTCAAAGAATACCTGTGTAGATGAATTTCATATGATGGAATGCTAAATATTCGTCAAAGGGTTATTTTATAGTTTAAGAGAGGAATTGCGAAGAATATTTTAAAAATGACATGAGAATAAAAGAAAACCAATAAAATTATTACATTTAATGTTCCAAAAAGTACAAAACGCTTTATTATGCATAAAATGAATATTATAATGAAATTGTGGTACTATGCTTAAATAAGAATATTATGGCGAAATTGTCATTATGCAATGTATATATAAAACTTTTGCAGGCTTATTGTGCTCAGAAAGGAACGAAGAAATGAAAGCTGTGAATATTGATATTCCAATCAAATCCATAGGCCTCAACCGGGAAGATGTAGATGCGCATATTGAAAACCTGCTTGATTTTCATCAAAAGGTTTTAAATAAGCTCATCAGAGAAATTAAGCTGCTTGAAAGAACCAAAGAAAACATGCTCATTGAACTGGAAGCAGCGAAAAAGAATGAACCTGTTTATACCGAAGAGGTTGAGATGGAGGAGCCTGTAGAAATTCCTCGTGTGTTTACCAGTGCCCATAAAAGGGTGGAAAAAACCATTGCGCTGATTGAAGAAATCGCTAATCAAAAAATTGAACAAATGGTTGAAAATGCAAAAATTCAAATGACAGAATATGATGAGGTCTTAGAAAAGCTTCAACAGGAAATTGATGAAAACAAGGAAAAAACAGAAAGCTTACTGGGCGAGGTCATTCATCTTCTGAAAACAAATATGGATGAGGTATATTCCGATCACAATAAGCAGCTTCGACGGGTGGAGAAGGAAGAAGAGGAAGAGGAGAATTTGCCGCAGGCCAAGGTCATTGACATCTTTCAAAATCGAAATCCGGAGCCCAAGCCGACGCTGAAGGTTGCAAAAAATGTAGAGGAAAAGGTACTCAAAAGCTTGGTGCCATATTATCATTCCAAGGAAGAATTTGTGAAGTATTTGGGGCAACTGCTTTCGGAGGATGCCAAAATAGTTACAGGGGCAGTGCTACTTGTAGAAATCAATGAGTTTATCATCGCTAATTATTTATTCGACTGCGCTTCGGGAGATGAGCTGATTGCTGAAATCATTGGCAGAATAAAGAACATCAATGATAATTTATATATTGCCAGGGTGGCATATGATCAGTTGGGGATTATTTTTAGTGGAACAGATAATATTGACAATATTTCGAAGCTTGCAAGGGTCATTTTGAAACAGATTAAAACCAAGCTTTCAGCGGAAGATAAAAAAATCGATTTATCCGCAAATATTGGGATTGCCGTATATCACAATAATAACGAGGATGATGCGGAGTTAGTGATGAACTACGCCGGAATTGCCCTTTTTAAGGCAAAAGAAAAAGGAAAGAACAATCTGCATTTCATCGACGAATCGCTTATTAGCGAAGTGAAGTTTACCCACAATTGGAGAGTGGATTTGGCAGAGGCCATCGAAAATGATGAGCTGGAGCTATATTACCAACCTCAGTACAATGCAGATGATAAAACGCTGGTGGGTTTTGAAGGACTTTTGCGATGGTCGAAAGGCGATTATGGCGATGTTCCGATTATCAACACCATCAAGCTTGCGGAGGAAGAGGGCCTGATTGAAAAGTTAGGGGAAATCGTGCTGAGAAAGGCTTGTGCATTTGCAAAAAAAGTCAATGCCAAAAGTCCTCGTCGCCCTTTGGTGGTTTCCGTGAACATTTCCACCACGCAGCTGATGCGAGATGATTTTGTAATCGATATCGGCAATGTTATTGCTGAAACAGGCGTTCCCACTGAGTATTTAGGCTTTGAGGTCACAGAATCCTGCTTTATGGAATGTTTTGAAGAAAATTGTAGCAAAATTGCACAGATTAAAGATATGGGAATTACCATTGCCATTGATGATTTCGGGACCGGGTATTCCAACTTGTCGTACTTATTAAAAATGCCTGTTTCCGTTGTCAAGATAGATAAATCATTTTTAGATGATATGACCACCAACGAAAAAAGCAAAAAATTTATTGAGTCAATTATAACAATTACCCATGACTTGGGGCTGAAAGTCGTAGCCGAGGGTGTGGAGAATGAGCAGCAAAGCAATATGCTTGCTAGCATGAGCTGCGATTATTTGCAAGGGTATTATTTGGCAAGACCATTACCGGAAGAACAAGCGTTTATGTATGTGTAATGGAGCGGTTCCATTATCTGAAGGGTTGATAAAAAATGAAAACAATTCAAAAAGCGTTATGCAGCATATGTGTTTTTTTACTCCTGCTTCCTTGCATCCAATCGATTGCGGCAGGCAAGAGCTATATCAATGAGGCGAGAGTGTTTTACGACCTTGGTTTTTACAATGGTATTGCGCTTAATTATTTTGATCCGGACTTAAATTCCTTTGTGGACAACGAAACGGCTGTTGCATTTGTGCTGAAGCTAACCGGGCTTAAGAATAAGGCGCTGACCTTGTCGGATGAAAAAACAAATCAGATTTTAAGTGCATATGCAGACTCCGATCTTATATCCGACTGGTGTAGAAAGTATTATGCCTATGCCATTGAATCCAAAATCGCAGCCAATCTTGCTGGCGGGTCGTTGTATCCGAAAAAGCTGGTGGAGGGCAGAACGTTAGCTGCCATGCAACTGAATTACTTAGGCTACAATCTCACAGATGAATATGCCTCCATCTCTGCGTATCTGCATTCCTTTGTAGGCGGCATGACTCCGGCGGATGCAAGATACTGGAATGATAAGATTATCAGCAAAAATGATATGCTGGGCATTACCTGGAAGGCATTGAACATCAAATCCACGGGAGGCGTGAAATTTATTGATTTAATCATCAGTAAAAGCAATATCAACAAGGATCGCCTTATCAATCTTGGGTTTGATTTTGCCAGCGGGCAAACGAAATTGCCGGTGTTTCCAGAAGAAACCTCGCAGTCGGGATCAGCAAATTCCGGTAGCTATATTATGAAGGATGGATCCACCTACGTGGGACAGACGGTAAACGGCATCCCAAATGGCGTAGGGACGGTTCAGTATGAAGCGGGCCGATATGAGGGGCAAGTGGTCGGTGGGATGCGTAATGGTGAAGGAAAACTGATACGAAACGATGGATTTATTTATTCCGGTGAATGGAAAAACGATACGATGACCGGCAAAGGAAATATTCAGTGGCCCAATGGGGATAGCTATGAGGGTGAAATGTGGGAGGGTGTCTTCCAAGGAAGCGGTACATTAAAATGGGTCAGTGGAGATAGCTATTCTGGCCAGTTTGATAAAGGCTTCTTTTCGGGATACGGCCGCTTTTACTGGAATATTGGTAACTATTATGAAGGCCAGTGGAGCAATGGAGAGTTTAACGGATATGGCATATTCCGCTATGCAAGTGGCGAAACATATGAAGGCGAATGGAAAAATGGGAAAAAGAATGGCAAAGGCAAGCATATTGACGGCGAAGGCAGAATTACAATCGGCACATGGGAAAACGACGCGCAAATTAATTAGTAAAGGAGTCGTGGTGTTTACAAATGCAAATTGTCCTCTTATCTCTACTCAATGCGATGCTTTTGGTATCGGGGCAGCTTTTATGGAAGTCGGGTCTTGCAGGTCGTGAGTTTAACAGCGTTGGTACAATTGTAGCTACCATGCTGTCGCCTCGAATACTGGCTGGATTATTGATATATGGTCTTGCCACCGTTTTATGGCTGTATATTTTAAGCAAGGCGGAAATTAGCTATGTATATCCACTTACCAGTATTGTACATATTATTATGCTGTTTTGTGCAATCTTTCTCTTTGGGGAAAATGTATCTCCCATGCGGTGGGTTGGCGTTTTTCTTATCACTGCCGGTGTTTGTCTTGTTGCGGTAAAATAGAATTGTGAGAAGGAGCTATACAAATGAAGGTACTCATAATCATTCCGGTTTTCAACGAGGAAAAAAATATTGAGCACGTTTTAGATAGCATTGAAGCTGCTTGCCCTCACTATGACGTACTTGTGATTGACGATGGATCCATTGACCATTCGTATGATCTTATTCGGCAAAGAAACAAAGAAGCCGTTGTGCGACTGCCCTCCAATTTATGTATAGGCGGTGCCAGGCAAACAGGCTACAAATATGCATTTTATCATCAGTATGATATTGTGGTGCAAGTTGATGGGGATGGGCAACATAATCCTTTGTGTATTGAAAAAATGATAGAGAAATTAAAGCAGGGCTATAATGTTTGCATCGGATCACGTTTTATTACCTATGAAGGATTTCAATCTTCAGGTATTCGTCGAATTGGGATATCCTTCTTATATGGATTGCTCAAGTGTATAACCGGCGAAAAAATTACCGATCCTACTTCGGGATTTCGCGTATGCGACCGAAAGGCAATAGAATTTTATGCGTTTGAGTATCCACTGGATTACCCGGAGGCCGAGTCGATTGTCACGGCCAGCAGAAACAAAATGAAGCTATGCGAAGCGCCGGTCGCCATGGAGGAGAGAAAAAGCGGGAAGTCCAGTATTGGCAAGCGTGCCTCTGTTTACTATATGATTAAGGTGACCATTGCTATTTTAATTGAAGCCATCGGGAAAAACAAAAAAAAGAAAATATAAGGTGCACAACGGAAATCGGATATGTGCGAAGGAGGAACACAGATGGACAGACAACTTCAATTGATACTGCTTGCAACAACTGTTGTTTTTTTAATTTACATTATTAACCTGGTGAGAAATCGAAAGCTTGAATTGCGTTATACGCTGGTATGGATGCTATCCACCTGTGGATTGATTATCATTACCATCGTGCCGGGTGCACTTGGCCTAATTTCTGAAATGTTGCATATCGTGGAACCGGTGAACACCTTGTTTTTGGTTATCATATTTTTGATGATTTTGGTTGTTCTATCACTAACCAAAACAGTATCGGACAGCTATTTGCGGATTAGCACCCTCACGCAAGAGGTGGGATTGCTCAAACTTGAAACGGAAAGACTCAGGAAGATTAGCCAGCAGAAAGAAGAAACGATTTAAGCCTTGTTTGACTGTTGAAAATGGAGGAAAAGGAGGGGCAAGTATGGGGGATAATTTAAAAGTCATGCTCTCAACTGAGGGCACCTATCCGTTTCATCCGGGCGGTGTTAGCACATGGTGCGATATTTTGATAAAACAGTTGCAGGGTGTGGATTACGTACTATACAGTCTGATGATGAACCCATATATTTCGCAAATATACACATTGCCTCAATCCACCAAGCTCATCAAGGTTCCGCTTTGGGGAACAGAAGAACCAAGTGAATATTTAGAAACTCCCTTTTCAAAGGTATATCTCTCTAAGAAAAAGACCACAGATGATATTATTCGGCAAAAATTTATCCCGCTGTTTCGCACATTAATTCAGGAAATGGTCAGTCTTGAAAAAAAACCGCAAAAGCTTGCTGGGGTGATGCATGAATTATATTTATACTTTCAAGATTATGAATATAAAAAGAGCTTCAAATCGGACATTACATGGGATGAATTTAAAACATATATGTATAACTTTTCATACGATGCCGAAAATGGCATGGACGCTCCCAGTGTGCATGCACTCATTCAAAGCCTTGGCTGGGTTTTTCGATTTATGATTACACTTAATACGCCGGTACCAAAGGTGGATGTAACCCATTCTGCGGCGGCAGCCTTCTGTGGCATACCCTGCGTACTGGCAAAGCTTGAACATAATACGCCCTATATGCTCACGGAGCATGGTGTATATATCAGAGAACAATACTTATCCTTATCGAAAAGAGGTTATCCATCGTATCTCAATACATTCTTTATCCGTATGATTAATTCGGTCATTGCACTTAATTATGAATATGCGGATATTGTATCACCCGTATGCAAATACAATACACGCTGGGAAGAACGATTTGGAGTAGAAAAAGAAAAAATCAATGTCATATACAATGGCGTGGACGATCAAATTTTTACGCCGATGCAGGTTGAACGGAAGTATCATGACCCTACCGTTGTATCCATTGCCAGAATAGACCCACTGAAGGATATCATTTCGCTCATTGAAGCCACTGCACTTATTCGAGAGGAAATTCCAAATGTGAAGATGGTAGTCTATGGCTCGGTATCGGTACAGGAATATTACGAAGAATGCGTGAAATTAGTGAGTGAGCTTAATGTAAAGGATAATTTTATTTTTGCAGGGCATACCAATGATGTGCCAAAAGCATATAATTCAGGTGATATTATTGCATTATCCAGCATTTCCGAGGCATTTCCATATTCGGTTGTGGAAGCCATGATGAGCGGAAAACCCGTTGTATCTACAGATGTTGGCGGAATTAAGGAGGCGCTGGGGGATTGTGGAATTCTTGTTTCACCAAAGGCGCCGGGAGAGCTTGCGGAGGGAATTGTAAAGCTTCTTCGAAATCCTGAAATGATAATCGATCTCGGAAAAAGATCAAGAGAAAGAGCGGTTGCGTATTTTTCTATTGAAAAAGTGCTAGAAAACCATTATAATTCATATAGCGGACTACTTTCGGCTGACACTCGAATGAAAAAGACATTGCCAATTTCACTTTTGCAAAAGCAAAAGTTTTATGCGGAAAAAGGATATACACTACTTAATATGGGCTTTATCGCAGAAGCAATTGAACAATTTAAAGAGGCGATTGCGGCCTCTCCCAACACACCACTTGTTCCGGTGCTGTCGCTCGAAATTGCAAATGCTTATAAAAAAATGGGGGATAATCAAAGGGCAAGCATTGAAATGCAAAAAACAAGCGCACTGGCAACAAGCCTACAAATGAATATCATGTGATTGTTTTTAATCATGGCAAAAGGGGGATGAAACGATGCCAATTACACAAAGAGTGACTTTGTTCGGCTATAGCGCAGCGGATGTTGAAAAAACCATCGAAAGGCTGAGCGATGAATTTGAAACCAAGAAAAAAGAGCTTGAGAATAAGGTTGAAACACTCAAAAAGGAAATTGATGAATTAAAAGAGCAGATTAATTATTTTAACAGCAACAAAACGGTTGTTGTTAAAAAGCGTATCGTCAAGCGAGATGTATCTGAAACCGATGATCAAAAAGAGATTATGAATGCCTTATATGATGCACATATGCACTCAACGGAAAAGATCCTAAAGGTACAAAAAGGGATTGTAATGAAGCTGGAAAAGAGAAAGTCATTAATCCTTATCCGTGAGAAGAAGGCGATCGAAATGAAGAACGATTTGCAAAATTTAATTGATTATATTGACTCTATTGCCAAGGATTATTGATATTGGTTTTATATGTAGATGCACAACAAGGCATATTCGGATACGGATTCATGAAGGAGTGCATTTGTATGGCGCATTTGAGTTCACAGGAAAGGGGTTGTTTAAATGAAAGGTCCTGACTTAGGTATTTCAACTAAATTTTTTGGTCTTAGCAAACTGGATGTGGACAATTATTTTAACACCCTGACAAATAATCAGGAAAAAGAAATAAATGATTTGTCAGAACTGATTAAAAAGCTAACCAAGGAGAAAGATAAATTAGCCGCCGAGCTTCAGAACGCGCAAAAAGAGGATGTTCGTTATGAGGAAGAGGTGGAGCCGTCCTCCCATGCATCCAATGACTTGGTGGAGGATGCTTTAAAGCGTGTGGAAAAAACACTTGCACTCATTAATATGTTGGCAGATGAGGAAGCAAATCAGCTCATTGAGAAGGCAAATCAAAAATTAGCTGAATATGATAAAACCTTGGATATATTAAAGGATGAAATTGATGAAAATAAGGAGAGAATTGAAGCACTTTTGGGAGAAGTACTGAAGTTGCTCAAATCCAATGTCAGCAATGCAGACACAAAACAGAAGGATCCGCCGAAGGAAAAGAGAAGATCTGAAATCTCTTCGGAAATTGAAAAATTAGAGCTTGAAATTGAAAAGCCTTTGGAAAATCGATTGGAGCGAGAAAGGTTAGATCGAATTACTGCGGACGGAACCTCACTTAGTAATATACAAAAGCTGTTTTTCTTCCAAAAAAAATATGCAAACAAAGAAGAGGAGGTGCAAAAGGAAGTGCAGGCACCACCGAAATCTGCCAAAACGAAGCAAGAGGAAGAGCTTGACATGCTGTTTAGTAGCCTCGGCGACACAGAGTACTTGGATAAAATAGATGAATATGAGAGCGAATATGATAAAAACCACGATCAGGACGATGAGGAATATGAGCGCGTGGAGCAGCAAGAGGCAGAAGTGCAAATGCAAACGATGCACGGCATACCCGGCAGTCCCGTGCCCGGCAGTGCCATGCCCATGAGTGATGACAATATTAAAAAAATGCGCAATACATTGATTATTGGCAAAATAGCAGGGGAAGATTTGCTCGATAGCAATAATCGGGCCATTATCAGAAAGGGAAAAGTTTTAACCGAAGAGGATATCCTGCTTGCAGAGAAGGAAACCAAATTACCGGAGCTCATTATTAATATGGTCTTTCCGGAATAACGGAGATATATAAGCATGCGACAAAACAAAATCTATAGTGAACAGGGGCTTGAAACAAAGTTTAATAACTTAATAAGCGAAGTGACAGACAAACAGCCGTACCCTGAAAATCACTATGAGGTTACGGCTATTTTGGAGTCTCTAGGTTGGAGCGACAGCAGAGTTCAAAATGTTTTTGGTATGAGTGACGTTTTTGAGCTGGCTTTGGAAATATTCAATATTTTAGATGAAGAGGTAAGCTTTTCTTCCTTTACCGAAGAAAAAGGCTTTACTTTTTTTCATAAGCTCAAAGTGATACTAAAGAGCTTTCTGCGAGGTGTAATTTTTGCGTTGCCCATGGCGATTTCTGTTATTGCAATGCTAACACTGCGTTTTTCTCTTTGGTCATATGAATACCTATCGGTTGAGCTCGCTACCTGCATTGCCATTGGCACCATTTTCAGTTTTTTAACCGTCGGCGGATTTATGCAGGCCATTGCACGACGAGGGTTTATGTACATACGGCAGGGCTACTACAATTTGGCTAGAAAAATTACATTATATTTTATTAGACTTGGATACTTACTAACAGCGGCGGTTTCAATATCATTTTTGTTATTCAATCTTATTTTTGAAGTATTCACCTATCAAATGATGCTGATTATTATTGTATACTATGTATTTTTAAGTGCTATTTGGTTTTCGGTGACTGTAATGTATATTTTAGAGCGGGAATTTACCTTTACCGGATTGATTGCCGCGGGCATAGCACTGGTATATATACTATTTAAGGTGTTGGGTCTGGATATTATTGTATCTCAGATTATCGCACTTTGCCTTGTTGCCATTGCCGGCATGGTGTTGATATTATTATTCTTTTATCATGAAGAAAAAAATATGGAGAAGGGGATTGAACCTGCACTGCCAAAGAAATCGATTACACTATACACAACCTATCCGTATTTTGCATATGGGTTTTTGTATTTTGCTTTTTTGTTTATGGACAGAATAATAGGGTGGTCTACGAATAACTCGTACATGCCATACATTATTTGGTTTAGAGGGGCATATGAGCTTGGGCTGGATTTTGCACTCCTTATGCTGATTGTACCAATGGGTGCCTGTGAGGTGGTTGTAAGCAAGCTGATGGATGAGCTGGCAGAAAAGCAGCGGAATTCATTTGGAAAGGATACCGCGAAAATTGACAATATGTTCCGGCGCGTGTATTTTAGAAGGTTATGGTATGTGGCCGCCATATCCGTTGCCAGTGCTCTTTTTACATATTTTGTCGTGTGGTTTTTTGAGTATCATCCCATTGAAGGGTTTCGAAGCGGATTTTTATCCAGCTTTGTAACCCATTTTGTATTTATTATCGGGCTTGCCAGTTATTCCATCATATCGGTGGCTTTAATGAATTGTGTCACGCTTTTTTCCATGTCACAGCCCGAGAAGGCCAGCAAAGCGGTGCTTATTTCCTTGGTTGTGAATATTATTGTGGGATTTTTGCTAAGCAGATGGATTGAGTATTATTATTCGGTCTTTGGGCTATTCATCGGTTCCATCGTGTTTTTAATACTCAGCTCACGGCAAATATTGCAGGTATTTAAGAAACTGGATTATTATATTTATTTCCAATCGTAACGAATGATTTAACGAGGTGCGACGCTTGAATATGTTATTGATGGACACGGTATTTTCTTTTATTAAATTTCACGCCGTATTTCTTTTGTTGTTTATCTTAGTGCCTCGATTTGTATTCATGCATGAGGGGGAGGATATCACCAAAAGTATCATGGCAGGCTTCGTGAAAATGGTGTTTTGGATTGTAGCTATTGGCTATGTACTGGTGATGCTCAGGTTGTTTGAGGCTTTGGTTATGGTGCTGATTATCATCACCAGTTGCCTTTACCTTTCGTATAAAAAAATGGTCCTGAAAGGAGAGGTTGACAGGGATATCAAAGAAGAAGTTGAGCTACTACTGATTGACCATGTTGATAAGGTGGATAGTATAGAACACAAAATTCGCATTTGGGCTGAGCAAAAAATAGATAGCCTTCAACACATTTTGGCACTGTATTTTGGAAGGAAGTACATTTTCCTTCATCTTACGTTGCTACTTGCACTGTTTTCGTATATAGGATATTTGCGGTATCATGAGATTTTTATTAATATTGCACCGCTGAAAATAGATTTTGCCACTTCCATGCTCTACATGAAATTCATTAAAATGCGTTTACTGTTTCATGATAATATTTATCCGCAGGGGTTTTATATTATCATGGCAACGATTGATAAGTTTGCACTCATGGATCAGGTTTTCCTTATCAATTTCATCGGACCCATGAGTAATATACTCACAGCCATCGGCATGTATTTCTTTTTATCCAGGATTGCAAAGCAGGAATACGCAGGTCTTTTGGTGGTGGTGCTCTACGGAATTTTAGGCAGTGCAGTACATGCGGATCAAGCTTTTTCGGCCAATGGGTTGCAGTTTTCATTGATATTTGTTTTGCCTGTGCTATACTTTTTTTATGAATATATCAATTATGGTGAGTATTTTTTTGCCGCGTTTTTAGGTGCTGCGGCCATAGGACTTATTCATCCGCTTGCATTTGTGTTTTTGAGCATAGGACTTCTGGCGCTTTGCATAGCGTGCATCATCAGAGATGCAAAGGACACCTTTTTTAGCACACTGGAGATTTTTGTAATTATGCTCATGGCACTCATTGTATCGCTCTTTCCTTTGGGAATAGGCCTTATAATGGGAAAACCTTTTCATGCGCATGCAATAGAAGTTTTATTTGCCACAGGAGAGGCGGCAGGTTTTCCAATATTGAGTAGCATGGATTATGCCGGAATCATAGCGCTTGCCCTATTGCTACTTGGTTTGCCATTTGCCATCAAGAACAAGCAAACATTTATTTTGCAAGCATGGATTTTCCTTTTTGGCGCCTTTGCGCTTGCGGCTTACCTCCTCGTAGGCAGGTATACAAACAGTACTTATATCCTTTCCGCAAGTCGCATGCTTTTTGTATATCTTACGCCGATGATTATCGCCTATGCACTGCTCTATGCTATCAAGCTACTTGGCAAAATGATGAGTGAGGCGGTGGCAGGATATGCTTTGTGTGCAATCATTGCCGTCGGAGTAATTGCATATGTACCGACTTCGCCACGTCTGCTTCCGAGAATTGAGCGCACCAGCTTCATAGAGCAGTATTTGCGCATAAGCAGTACCTTTCGGCCGACTCAATGGATGATTGTTTCTTGGGAAGAGGGATATCCTTTAACTTTGGGCAATGGATTTCATATGAATATCGGAGATTTGGTGCAAGAATATGACCCTTTGGAGCCGCAGTTGGTTCGTTATGATGATCAGGAGAAAAAGATAGGTGCAGAGGATGTTTTTATTTTCTATGAAAAAAAAGTCTTCGTACCGGACATGGATAGAAGCAGCGAAGCATACCGCAAAAGGTTAGAGGAAAAGTGGCAGCTATCCCAGTGGATTGACAAATATGTAAGTGCACATGAAAACATCACCTCATTTTATAATGACGAGGATATGCAGATTTGGCATATTCACAATGAGCCAAACAAGGAAGAGCTAAGGGAACGCATTTGGAATAATTAATATCAATGCCTAAACCGGTTTTGGACGATTAATAAAACGAAGCAGACAGGAGTGAGAAGCATGTTTCCAATTTCGTATACCGCACTTTTATTTATAAAGGTAGCATTGGCGTTTTATTTATTATATATCTTTTTGCCATCTAAAGTCATTGCGTTTGACGAACATGGAAATGAACCCATTGATAAAGTATTTATCTCCTTTACACACGCCAATTTCGTTATTCTTGTATTGGTGCATCTGCTGGTTTTTATGCAAATTTATGAAACATTGTCGCTTGGGATTTCCATTATTGTTTTACTGGTCATCTATTATTCACTGCGAGATAAATATTTAGCAAAGCACCAAATGACCGATAAAGATGCCAGTCCGTTTACCTTCTTCTTGGATTTGGCGGATGGACGCCTTGGCATTACCGGCGGTATGCAAAAGTATTTTGGGAACTATTTAAAAACCATTCCGGGAAAACTAAAGCTTTTTTTCATCCACTTTTTTCTGCATCCCTTTGACGGCATATTCTTATTTGCTTTGCTGGTCGTTGCAGGCTTTATCAGGCTAAGGCATGCGTTTTCATATCTTTATTATGGCGCATCCGACTGTTATGTCCATTTGGCATGGACGAAATATATGGGAATTAATAATATCTATCAGGATGGGGTATATCCATACGGATACGAAGCAATTATTTCCGCGCTGAACAAGATGTTCTTTCTTGACCCCGTGGTCATTGTTCGGTTTTTCGGTGGGATTGGAAGCATCATGTTGGTGCTGTCCATTTACTATATACTGAAAAAGAGTTTGCCAAAGCAATATATTCTCATCTTTGTTGGGGTGGCGGCATATGTACTTGGGACGGATCTGCCAAACTCATCCAATAATGTATGGAGGCAGATGTCTGCACTGCCGCAGGAGTATGCAACCATCTTCCTGCTGGTGGGCATCCATTTTTTAAATGTATATTATAATACAAAGAAAAAACACTACTTGATTTTGGCGGCAGAGGTACTGGCGATTACTGTATTCATCCATTTTTATGCTGCTCTGTTTCTCATTATCAGCTATGCTTTGCTCTCGATATTCTATATTGGCGAATTGTTTAAACCAAAAGTCATTATACCCCTATCTATTGCCATGGGGGCGGGTGGCATTATTGGTATCTTGCCCATTGGTATTGGTCTTGCATCGGGCAAAAAGTTCCATCAACTTTCCTTGGGGTTCGTAGCGGAAAGTGCGACGGTTAGTACGCAGCTTGATTGGAAGGAAGAGATTTTCAGGTTTACCGAAGTCAACGGGTCGATGAAAATGCTGATGCTGTGCTCTGCAATCATTTTGTTTTATGCTTTTATACGCTTGTTCTTTAAAAAGAGCCCCGAGTACAAGGAAAAGATTAAACTGTTTTTAATGTTTGTTTTACTCAGTCTGTTTACCTATACGCAGGTGCGTGCGCCGGAGGTGGGATTTCCAACCATTATGGAATTTTCTCGTGCCAGTGCGTTTTTCGGCGTCATTGTTGTTGTGTTGTTTGCTATGGCAGCGTACATTATCGAATATTTACCATTGTACAAGATTTTACGCTATGTCATGAAGCTTGCCGCCGCCGCACTTATTATTGTTACCGTTTTTCATGTGCAGGATTACAAGCAACTATTGCCGGTTGGTGCTAAGCTTGAATATGATGAAGCCGCCTACGCGTATTACCGAATTAAAAAAGAGTTTCCCATCTTAAACTGGACCATTATCTCGCCGGTTGAGCAGTATCAGCAAAGTTTGGGTTATGGCTGGCATTATAACTTATGGCAGTTTGTGGATGAAGTACTGATTAACCCGAAAGACAAGGTGGATTTTCCAACGGACTACGTATTTTTGGTCGTTGAAAAGCGCCCACTCAACCAAACAAAACCCTACGAACAAACAGAGCTCATTACCCAGCAGGATGCCCAGCAACCCTTTCCCGAAGTGGGATATGCTTATGAAAAATATTATACCAACTACAACAACCGCAGAATTATTGAGGCGAAGGCATATTACTGGGTGGAAGACTTTATCAGTCGCAGAGGTGAATTTACCGTTTATATGGAAAATGAAGTTCTAAAAATATACATGATAAAGCAGGATGGTACTGAACCGATAAACTTGGCAAATTAAAGCATGGAGGTTACTAAAATGGAACAAATTCTTTTACTTGTGGTGATTGTCTCGTGGATTTTTATCCCCATCATCGTGGTTTACTTGATGCGCAAATATCAAAAGTGCCATGGCGAAAATAAGATGTATGACGATATTATTGTTTGCTGTAAGAAATCAATCAACCTTTGTGACGCTGTCAATATGATTTTTAAGATGATATCTTCAATCTTAAAGGTGGACGAGTATGCATTTTATTTGCTGAACAGTAAAAATGCTCAGTATACGCTCAAATCTATTCGGTACAAAAGTGAGTCGGATGATAGGGTGGAAATCTCTTATTCCGGACTAACTCCACACAAAAAGAAAAAGCATATGTTTCCGCTTACCATGAACATGGCAGAAACGGAATTGGAAATGAAAATCGTTCCGTATGGTGATGAAAAGGTCTTAAACATTCCCATTGAAGGGAAAAACGCCATTATTCAGCTGAAGCTTGCGCAAGAAAAATCGTTTAACAAGCATATTAAAAAGAAACTCACCACGCTTTCGCAAAGGCTTGAACCGGTCATGTCGCTACTTTTGTACATAGAGGATTTAAACAATCGCATTCGCATTTTGGAAACATCCAAGCAAGCCACTCGTAGCGTTGCTAGCATGATCAGCGGCGAAGGCGTGTATAAAATGGCGATTAGTATGTTTGCAAAGACGATTTCTGCCAAAGGCGGCTTTTTCCTTCGCGCGGAAGAAAATGCATTGGAGCTTTGTGTAGACTCGGGCTTTTCAAAAGAGAGCCTCATGATGTTTAAATATGACGAAAACTTACATGTATTCTTTAAAAACATGGTGGGAGATAAAAAGCTTGCCTCCATTAGCAAAAACGACTCCGATTTTGATAAAATCCCGGTATACTTCATTGCAGATGGTGCAAAGCAATTTATTTTATTTAATATCAATTATGGTGAAAATCAGGGGATTGCAGGGTTTTGGTATGATCATGTTTATGAAATGGACGACTATCAGATTACCTCCCTTTTGCTGATGTTTTCGAAAATTGCAGATATTTTCAATAATCCTGTTCAAATTGCAAGCAATTCTCATGATGGCATTAAAAAGCTGAAGCTTATCTCAACGCTTGTTGACGACTTGAGCCCTTATACCGTTGGGTTTTCCAGCTTAATGCAGTATTACGCCGGCAATATTGCAAGAGAGCTAAAGCTCCCTATGAATGAAGTGCAGGATATTGAGTTGGCGGCTTTCCTGAGTAATATCGGAATTGCGGCGCTTTCGTATGACATTTTCCTTGCCAAGGGCAAGTATTCCGAATTTGATTATGAGGTAATTAAGCTTCATTCTGAGGTGGGAGCAGATATCATTGAATCCATCTATGGTGATGTAAAGGTGGCCAATATGGTGCGATATCACCATGAGAGAATGGATGGCTGCGGTTACCCCTATAGCCTCAGTGCCGCTGACATTCCCATTGGCGCTCGTATTTTGGCGGTGGCTCAGTTTTTTGTGGCGAAAATATCGCCGAGAAATTTTAGAGAGGCCAGTACCTTTGACGAGACCATGGAAGCCATGAAGCTGGTGGCAGGGACTCAGCTCGATAGCGGCATCGTTTACACACTGATCAATTGGCTCGATAAAATTCGCTTAGAAAAAATCGATTTCGAAGGCTCCATGGATGCTTGCTGGAATATGCGCTGCGTATCTCATGATATATGTAACAAGTGCCCGGTAAAGCAAAAGCACGAACGGAAATGCTGGGAGGTTGACGGCAACCTATGCATAACACACGGCAATAGATGTGAAACGTGTTTTGTCCACACAGAATATTTAGGCAGAGCGTTGCTGAAAAAAGGGAAGGAATAGGATTGCATCACATAAAGCTGCAAAGGGTAAAGCGATATGCTGTATATTATGGCATTGGAAATGAGGAAAAACTTGCAACGTATGACCTTGTTATTTTAGAGCCCAAGGGTCATACAAAGCAAGGGATAGAGCAGCTCACTGCCTCCGGCACAATAGCGACTGCTTATCTTAGCATGATTGAAGTTGCGCCTGATGATGCTTACTATGGGCTACTCTGCGATGACTGCTTCATTAGAAAAAATGGCAAAGTACTAAAAAATGAAGCGTACCACACCCAATATATGGACCTTACAAAGTCTAAGGTCAGAAATATATTGCAACATAAGGCGAATGAACTTATTAAAAGTGGATATGGCGGAATTTTTTTAGACACCATAGGCAATATTGAGCACTTGTGCATTGACCCTTTGTTCCAAGACGAACTGACCGAGGCTGCAGCTTTATGGCTGAAGGAGTTTCGAGCAGAGCATCAGGATGCGATTGTGATACAAAACAATGGACTCGATATTGTACTTGCGAAAACGGCACCATATTTGGATGGCGTATGCTTTGAAAATCCACCCGCGAGGACAATTGAGAATTTTATGTGGACAAAAAAAGTACTGCAACGGCTACTCACTTTTCAAAACAAAACCCATTTTGCAGTGCTAATCTTAGAGGAAAAGCAATATAATCATGTAGGATTATCTTTTTTACTTGGCCCACATATTCGAAGATGGGCAAGCCAAAAAGGATTTTTATATTATACTTGTGATCGATACTACAATCGATTATAAGGAAGGATTTATAATGGAAGACAAGACAAAAAAGAATGCAACAACCGGACGAGGAAAAAAAATATTCACTTTGTTTTTGGTGGTCGCTCTTGGCCTTCAATACTTTTTATTTTCGTTTGGGTATTTGAAACCATATGTGAATCATTTTGCAATTACCACCGGAAGCGCAAGCATTGGTCAAAGTGAAACGACAAAGGTCATCCTAAAGGCTCAGTGTATCCCATTTTATGCCAAAAAGGATATTACATACGCTGTGGATGATGCCTCCATTGCTACTGTCACTGCGGACGGAACAATCAAAGGGGTAGCCAAGGGAACTGCAACGATTAAAGCCACTTGGGGCAGCCATTATGCACAGGCAACCATACAGGTATTAGAGCAAACGCTCATGACCTTTGCACAGGGAAGCTATAGGGGCGAAATTAAAGACGGCAAAAGAGATGGCTATGGTACAATGTTTTATGAAAATGGGAATGTGTACGAAGGCTACTGGACAAATGATGTTATCAATGGCTATGGCCAAATGATTTGGGAGAATAAAAATCGCTATGAGGGCAATTGGAAGAATGAACAGTTTTATGGATTTGGCCGTTTGGAGAGAAAAAATGACTATACCTATACAGGTGATTGGCTTGGGGGGCAGTTTCATGGCTACGGAATCATGGTATGGGCAAATGGGAACACCTATGAGGGCAATTGGAAGTTAGGCCAGATAGACGGCTACGGCACCTTCAAATGGCGTGGAAGAGACAGCTATAGCGGAGACTGGAAGGACGGCAAAAGAGAAGGATACGGACTGTATACCTACAATCGAAATGAAAACGAATATATAGGCGACTGGAAAGACAATGCCAAGGATGGTTATGGCATTGAAACGCGAAGTGGAAAGCGATTGTATGAAGGCCATTGGAAAAAAGATATGTTTTTCGGCTTTGGAAAACAGTATACAAATGGCGAACTCAGTCGAGCAGCGTTCTTTACCGGGGAAGAAACGATTAAATGACCGATTAAAGAGAAATTTTACTGAATTTATTTTTGGACATTTTAAAACACTCAAGCATTTCAGGATCAAACATGCCACACTCACCGCCTGCAATCATTTCAATCGCTGTTTTATGCGGCAGACGAGGACGATACAAACGAACACTAGTAAGTGCATCATACACATCGGCAATAGCGACAACGCGAGAAATAAAAGGGATTTGCGTGCCGGTGAGCCCATCGGGATAACCGCTGCCATCCCACCGTTCATGGTGAAATCGGCATACATCATGGCACACTTTTAGATAGTCTCCATCCAATAAACCCTTAAACCTATCCATCAGCTCGGCACCTTTGATGGTATGGAGCTTCATTTGTTGCATTTCTTCCCCACTCAGCTTGCCTTTTTTTAGCAAAATTTCATCAGAAACAAGAATCTTCCCAATGTCGTGAAAAGTGGAGGCCTTTGCATAGACCTCTATATCTTTTTTTGTGAGATGATAAATATCATTTTTTTCCTTATAAATACACTTTAAAAGAATTTCTGTATACTTTCGAATGCGCACAACATGGGTAATTTCATCTAGACTGCGAGATTCGATAAGCGATACCATAATATCCAATACTGCATCCATTGCAGAGGATGAAAGCATAGACGGGTTTTCCGTGTTTTCTACAAGATTTGCTTTTCTTGCCACTTCAAACAACACCTTTTCTAATATACTTATATTTATTATACATGATGCGTAAAAAATGTCAAGAGGAAGTT
>CAZQDP010000013.1:0-35601 GCA_964592375.1 uncultured Eubacteriales bacterium
TCCAGCATACTTTCCTCCAAAATGGAACGCAGTCCGCGAGCACCGGTATTCTTTTCCATGGCTTGCTTTACCACAGCCTTTAGTGCATCATCTTCAAATTCCACGTCAACCCCATCTATTTTAAATAGCTTTTTGTATTGCTTAATGAGTGAGTTTTTAGGCTCTCTTAAAATTCGTATGAGTGCGTCTTCATCTAACGGCGATAGCGGCGCTATCAGCGGTAGTCTGCCGACGAATTCCGGAATAAGACCAAATTTCAAAAGATCTTGTGGTGTTGTATATTCTAAAGACTTACCGGCATCAAGCTGACGATTGCTATGAATATCCCCGCCGAAGCCCATGGTTTTTTTCCCAATTCTCGCTTCGATGATTTTCTCCAACCCGTCAAAAGCTCCTCCGCAAATAAATAAGATATTGGAAGTATCAATTTGAATGAATTCCTGATGAGGGTGTTTGCGACCGCCCTGGGGTGGTACGGATGCAACGGTGCCTTCTAAGATTTTCAGAAGTGCCTGCTGTACTCCCTCGCCGCTCACATCTCTTGTAATGGATGGGTTTTCAGATTTTCTGGCTATCTTATCGATTTCATCAATATAGATAATGCCTCGTTCAGCTCGCTCAATATCAAAGTCCGCTGCCTGAATAAGACGAAGCAGGATATTTTCCACATCCTCCCCCACATAACCGGCCTCCGTTAAAGAAGTTGCATCCGATATGGAAAAGGGGACATTGAGTATGCGCGCCAAAGTCTGCGCAAGAAGTGTCTTCCCTGAGCCTGTAGGTCCTACTAGTAGCACGTTGCTCTTTTGCAATTCTACATCGTCTGTGCTATCTTCTATTTCAATACGTTTATAATGATTGTACACCGCAACACAAAGTGCTTTTTTTGCTTTATCTTGACCAATGACATATTGGTCTAAGGTAGCTTTGATTTCAGCAGGCTTTAAAATCTGCCCAGAGATAACCGAGCCTTCATCTGTGGTTGCTTCTTCATGCATCATTTCAATGCATACACCAATACATTCATTACAAATATAAGCCTCAGGGCCAGCGATTAATCTATTGACTTCATTCTGATTCTTTCCGCAGAATGAACAATGCATATCATTTTTACCATTTCCTTTGGCCATCTGCATCCATTCCTTTCTAAGCAAAATGCGTATCTTTCCAGTTATGCCAATTTGCCTCTGCTTGCTAATATCTTATCAATCAGCCCATAATCCAATGCTTCTTGCGCAGTCATGTAATTGTCTCTCTCGGTATCCTTTTCAATCGTTTCCAAAGGTTTGCCTGTATTGCTTGCAAGAATTGAATTTAATTTGCTTCTGGTCTTCAGTATATTGTCGGTATAAATCTTAATGTCGGTGGCCTGACCCTGCGTGCCGCCTAAGGGCTGGTGAATAAGCATTTCACTATTAGGAAGTGAAATTCGTTTTCCCTTTGCGCCCGAAGAGAGTAAGAATGCGCCCATACTGGCCGCAAGCCCTATGCAAATTGTGGATACATCACTTCGAATGTACTGCATTGTATCATAAATCGCCATGCCTGCCGAAACCGATCCGCCGGGACTGTTGATATAAAAATGAATATCCTTATCCGGATCCTGACTTTCCAGAAATAGCAGCTGTGCTACAATTGCAGAAGCCGAATCGTCTGATACAACACCGTTTAAAAAAACAATTCTATCAACCAGCAGCCTCGAATAAATATCGTACGATCGCTCTCCCCTATTGGTTTGTTCAATGACATAAGGAATAGGAATATAGTTGTTATTCATGATGATGCCTCCTAAATAAAAATTAAACAGCTTGTGCTGAGGATAAAAGTTTTTGTATGGTTTTGGTTATCGCCACATCGCCCTTTATATTTTCTGCACCCTTTTCGCCAAGAAGCTCCTTTACCTTATCTGCTTCCATCTTATACTGCTCTGCCATTTTTGCAATTTCAGCTTCAATGTCTTCCTCATTCGCTACAATTTCTTCTTTTTCCGCTATGGCTTTTAATACAAGGGTGGTTTTTACATGCTTTTCTGCTCGCTCACGCATGCTGTCTTTCATCTGCTCTAATGTGCCGCCTGTATACTGCAAGTATTGATTGAGGTTGATGCCTTGCATGGACATACGATATTCCGTATCTTTTAATAATTCGTCAATTTGATGTTCCACCATAATCGGGGGGATTTCAACCGTAGCATTCTCTACAACCTTGCCGATAACCGCGTCCTCTGTTTCTCTTTGCACTTTCAGTGCGGCGTCTGCTTCCAGGCGCTTTTTGGTTTCTTCCTTTAGCTGTTCCAATGTATCGTATTCGCTGACATCCTTCGCAAAATCATCATCCAGTGCAGGATATTCTTTTACTTTCACATTCTGAATTTTTACTTTGAAGAGTGCATCCTTATCTGCTAATTCTTCTGCATTATAATCCTGCGGGAATTTTACATTCACATCCACACTATCGCCTGATTTTGCGCCAATGAGCTGTTCTTCAAAGCCAGGAATAAACTGACCTGAACCGATTGTGAGACTGTGGTTTTCACCCTTGCCGCCTTCAAAGGCAACATCTCCCACAAAGCCTTCAAAATCAATCACAGCAATATCACCATGTTCAATGACTCTTTCAGGCATTTCCACGATGCGCGCGGCACGCTCCATCATTTGATTGATTTCGCCATTTACTTCTTCATCAGTCACGGGATAATCTATTTTATCCACGGAAATACCCATATATTCACCCAATTCCACCTCCGGCTTTACGGTGACTTTGGCGATATAAATGAAGTCCTTATCGCTACCTATCTGCTTGATTTCCACATCAGGACGATCCACCGGCTCCAGACCTTCTTGCTCAATGGCTTGTGGGTATGTATCTTGAAATGCAAATTCAATCGCATCTTCATAAAACACCGCTTCTCCATACTGCTTCTCAATCATCTTGCGAGGAGCCTTGCCTTTTCTAAATCCTTGTATCATCATTTTTGATACATTCTTTTTGTATGATTTTTCCATTGCAGCTTCAAATTCCTGAGCCTCCACTGAAATTTCAAGCTGTACAATATTCTTTTCCACCTGTTCTTTTGTGACCTTCATTTTAGTTCCTCCTTAAAAATACGACCATATCTCATGATATGCTAACTTATATTATTAATTAACATTATATTATTATAACTTATAATGTTACCCATTGCAATAGTTTTTTTTTTAAATAATATTTTTATAAAATATGTTGCATTTATTTCAAAAATAGGTTATATTATTAGAATAATTAAACAATTATTAAAGGAGATTGATGGCGTTGTTTTTGACCGTTAAAAAAAATTTGCATGCAATCGCTGGATTACTTTTGCTTCTTATCATTTCCTTAATTTTTCTTTTTATTCCACCTATTGGCGGCGTGGCAGATAACGGAAGCTTCTTTAGTATTTTAAAAAGTGTTGGTTTGTATAACCTTTTTTCAAGCAGTTCTGATTTTGTGAATATCAATTACGGAATTACTGCAACTGCAAAGCCGGTGATAGATTCCTCCCACACCTTGCTCATTGCCCTTTGTGCAAAAATTTCTTTGGCCTTTGGCAGTGATCTGTTTAATTTACGAATTCTTTCCTTTATTTACTTATTGATTTTATCCATTGCGGTATTTTTATGCACCAGTGCTGCGCAGTTTTCGCGTAGATGGCTCAATTGGGTTACAACTTTTCTTGTTGTATTTATTGCTTGCGACTTAAGCTACTTGCTGTATTTGAACAGTCTATATCCTGCCGCACTCACCAGCGTTTCTCTTATGCTATCGATTTGCGCATTTTTTTATGCTATTGGGCAAAAAAATAGGTTATGGAGCATCATGCTATTTTATGCAGGAGCCCTGCTTTTTGCCACAAGTAGCCCCCTCTGCCTTATACCCGCCATTTTCATTGCGCTTGCCTCTCTTGCCTTTTTACCGACTTTTGCAAAAGCATACCAGCGAATCATTTGCCTTGTGCTATGCGCCGTGGTGATTGCATCCGGGCTATTTGTATATGGAGGCAAAAACCAAGACACCTATAAGAAGGATATTTATTCTTCCGTTTTCGGCGGAATACTCTATGGTGAGGAGGATCCAACCATTCCACTGCGTAGCTTAGGGCTGGATGCTGAGAATTTATCATCCTTTGCATCAGTTCCCTATTATCAGGTTGCCACAAACCCTGCCGCATTGGCGCTTTTGGATAATGCGTTTTATCAAAAAATAAGCTTTGGCAAAATCGGAATGTTTTATCTTACAAATCCCGCCTATTTTTCCAAGGCACTGGCCGAAACATTTGAGGCCTCCTTTGTTGTGCCCATAGAGTATTTGGGCAATTTTGATTCTTCCAAGGGCGTAAAAACCAATATCACCGGCCTTTGGAATTCCCTTAAGCTGAAGGTACTGCTTAAAACAGGTGCCTATGGATTGTGGTATATGCTATTTTTCATTATTGCCGGTATTTATGCATATATCAAAGGTTCCCCTCTGGTTAGAAGAGGCACAGCGATGTATGCCGCAATGCTGTTATCAGCAATTTGGATGTTCATTTCTGCATTTCCCACTTGGGGGCGTGCTGAGCTTGAACAGCATTTACTTATCTTCAATTATTTATTTGACCTTATTTTTTCCTTAACCATGATTTGGGGCCTATATACCTTGATGGCAAGAAGAAGCGAGCTGAAGCATAAATTCGGGGTAACGCAATAGCAAATTGAAGGAAGACGCACCTACAATAAAATAAAGCAAATAAAAAGACACCCCCTTTATTGTACATGATTTTATTCATGTGCATCTATAGGGGGTGTATTTATATTTGACTTTTTGTGTTCGTATTATTTCTTTTTCAGAACCTCTTTTACTTTTACCACGATATTAGCAGCAGTGAGACCATACTCTTCTAACAGTGCTGCAGGCTTACCGGATTTACCAAACTCATCGTTTACGCCAACTCTTATCATCGGCACAGGTGCATTTTCGCATAGTACTTCGGCAACAGCTCCGCCAAGACCACCAATAATACTGTGTTCCTCTGCGGTTACAATGGCACCGGTTTCTTTTGCCGCTTTTACAATGATATCTACATCAATCGGCTTGATGGTGTGAATATTGATTACTCTTGCACTGATGCCTTCCTCTGCCAATATCTCAGCTGCTTTGAGGGCTTCAAAAACCATGAGCCCGGTTGCAATGATGGATACATCCTTGCCGTTTTTCAGTTCAACGCCTTTGCCAAGTTCAAATTGATATTTATCATCATAAATAACAGGCATGCCCAATCTACCAAGTCTTAAGTACACAGGTCCCTGATGGGCAATGGCTGCTTCCACAGCTGCGCGGGTTTCCACGGCATCCGATGGGCTCATAACAACCATGTTTGGCACTGAACGCATCAGCGCAATATCTTCAACTGACTGATGGGTTGCGCCATCTTCGCCAACAGAAATACCTGCATGTGTTGCGCCGATTTTTACATTGAGCTTTGGATAACAAATGGAGTTTCTTACCTGCTCAAAAGCTCTGCCTGCCGCAAAGATGGCAAATGTGCTCGCAAATACCACTTTGCCACAGGAAGCAAGTCCTGCTGCAACCGACATCATATTTGCTTCTGCAATACCCATATTGACAAATCTTTCGGGATATTTCTTTTTAAAACTATCTGTTTTTGTGGATTTAGAAAGATCCGCATCCAAAACCACCATATTCGGATTGCTTCCAAATTCAGCCAAGGCATCACCATAGGCTTCTCTTGTTGCAATTTTTTTCACGTCAGCCATTATTGTACCTCCAGTTCTTTGATTGCGGCATCAAGCTCGCCGATTGCTTGCTCATACTGCTCTTTGGTGGGTGCGTTTCCGTGCCATGCAGCATTATCTTCCATAAAAGATACCCCTTTGCCTTTTGTGCTCCGTGCGATAATCACGGTAGGTTTGTCCTTCGTGGCTTTTGCTTTGTCGATGGCGGATAAAATTTCTTCTACCTGATGTGCATCTACAAGAATGACATTCCAGCCAAAGGCTTCAAACTTTTTATCAACTGGTGTGGGGTTCATCACCTGGCGTACATCCCCGTCGATCTGAAGTAAATTCAAATCAACAAAAGCCGTTAAATTATCCAGTTTATAGTGAGCCGCAAACATGGCAGCCTCCCAAACCTGGCCTTCCTCCAGCTCGCCGTCTCCCATCACAGCATACACTCGATAGCTTTTGTCATCAAGCTTTGCAGCCTTTGCCATACCGCAGGCAGCAGAAATTCCTTGACCCAAAGATCCTGTGGACATATCAACGCCAGGCACGCCCTTCATATCGGGATGACCCTGCAAATAGCTGTCCGCTTGACGGAAGGTTTTTATATCCTCCAGCGGGAAAAAGCCTTTGTGCGCCAAGGTTGCATACAGTGCAGGCGAACAGTGACCTTTTGACATAACAAATCTGTCTCTCTCCGGCATTTTTGGATTTTTAGGATCCACATTCATTACTTCAAAATAAAGCGAAGACATAATTTCCGCAATGGATAATGAACCGCCCGGATGACCTGAACCTGCGGAATAAACCGCTTCAAGCGCTGATTTTCTTATCTCGTATGCCATCAGCTGCAACTTCTTTTTTTTCTCTTTGTCCATTAAAAAGTACCCCCTATAAAAATTTTAACCATTAGTAATATTTAAATCCTTTTCCAAGTACCTCACGCACGTCTGTTACCAACATAAAAGCTTCTTCATCTGTGCTTGATACAATTTTTTTCAGTTGCGTGATCTGTGCCCGCCGAACCACGCAAAGCAGAACATCCTTTTTTTCTCCGGTATACATTCCCTTGCCACTGAGTGCGGTTATGCCCTTCTTTAGCTGTGATAAGATAACCTCTGAAATTTCTTCGGGTTTATTAGAAATAATATACACCGCTTTTGCATAGTCAAGACCTTCTACCATACCGTCAATCATTCTTGTGCTCACATATATTGACCCAATCGCATATAAGGAAAGCTCGTAGTTTTTAAATACCGCACCTGCAATAATGACCACAATCAAATCCATGATGACAATGATATTCCCGACCGATATATGGGAAAATCGTTTATTGACTACGCTTGCGGCCACGTCTACTCCCCCGGTAGTGGCGCCCTTAATAAACACAAGGCCCATACCAAGACCCGCCAATACCCCACCGTATACCGCAGATAAAACGGGCTGTTCCGTTAAAGGCGGCAGGAAACTTGTGATATCAATAAAATAGGAATACAGTAACGTGGAAAACACGGTTTTTATACCAAAATCGCTACCCATAATGCGCATGGCCATGATGAAAAGTGGAATGTTCAGCACCAAGGTTACAACACCGATTGGCCAGCCGGTCATATAATGCACCACCGTGGCCAGACCGCTAACTCCACCGGCTGCAATTTTATTTGGAGCCAAAAATACACTTACCGATATGGCCGCAATGAACGAACCCAGCGCGATCACCAAATAGCTTTTGTATTCCTTCACACATTTTGCAAAAAACGTTTTCAATTTTAACATATACCAACCCTCTCCTTCGCATATCATGCGCATGGTTTTGATTAGTATATGCAAAATAATGCTATTAAACCCATGTTCATACAAAATCTATTCGGAAACAATGGTCTCCATGATGGTCTCAATTCTTGCATCTCTTCCCATCAGGTGCAGATATCCAATGAGTGCTTCTAATCCCGTTGCTCTTCTATATTCGGTAATTCCAGCATTTTTAGGGGCAGTATATGCCTTTGCATTTCTGCCGCGACGATAGATTTGCTTCTCTTCTTCGCTGAGAATGTTCTCAAGGCGTCCCATTGCGATGCTTTGCCCGGTAGCACAAACGTATTTTTTGGACAAATCATGTAGCTTATGTGCAGAGATATTTCCCTTCTTCACAAGGAATTCCCTGATATACACCTCATAGACGGCATCTCCAAGATACGCAAGGGTAAGCGGCGAGTACTGGCCGGGATGAAGAGCGGAACTGAATATACGCATAGATACCTCTTTTACAAGTGCTGATTATGAAAGGGACTTCGCATGCAAACAACAAGCAAAATTATATCATATTTGTATTATTTTTGTCAACAAAAAAAAGAGAGAGTTTCTTTTTGTGAATTTTTCTTATTCAAAGCATATAAGCCATGGCCGCAATGCAGAAAATGCGCTAGCGGTATTTGGTAAAGAAAAAGGCTAATCAATTGCAAGAGGCAAAAAAGCCAAGCATTTGCTGTGAAGCGCGGATGCTTGGCTTATATCTTTCCTGCATTTCTACGAAAGCTTATGCGTACATTTCTTCTCTCATCTTCAAGACAGACTCATTCTCCAGAAATTCATCATAACTCCCCAAATAATCAATGACTCCTTTTGGAGTGATTTCTATAATGCGACTTGCGATGGTTTGAATGAACTGATGGTCCTGTGAGGTAAACAGCATGGTACCCTTGAAATTAATCAAACCATTATTCAGCGCAGTGATGGACTCCAAATCCAAATGGTTGGTCGGTTCATCAAGTAGCAGTACATTGGCACCACTGAGCATCATTCGAGAGAGCATACACCGAACCTTTTCGCCTCCCGAGAGCACGTCCGCCATCTTTTGCGATTCCTCACCTGAAAAGAGCATGCGCCCTAAAAAACCTCGAATGAAGGTTTCATCCTGCTCTTTTGAAAACTGACGTAGCCAGTCTACCAAGCTGAGCTTTACACCATCAAAATAGCTTGCGTTGTCTTTTGGGAAATATGCTTGCGACGTGGTTATGCCCCATGAAAACTCACCGGAGTCCGGCTGCAATTCTCCCATTAGAATTTGCAAAAGAGTGGATTTCGCCTTACTGTTTGGCCCGATCAATGCAATTTTGTCACCTCTTCCAACCACGAAGCTCATCTGTGATAAAACGGACTCACCTTCTTGCTCATAGCAAAGCTCCGAGACAGTCAACAACTGATCTCCTGCCTCTCTATCAGGCTTGAAATCCACAAAAGGATACCGCCTTGAAGAGGGACGAATATCTTCTATCGTTATTTTATCCAGCAGCTTTTTGCGTGAGGTCGCCTGCTTGGATTTAGAAGCATTTGCACTAAAGCGCTGAATAAACTCCTGCAGCTCTTTGATTTTATTTTCGTTCTTTTTATTCTGCTCCTTGGCTTGACGCAGTGCCAGCTGACTGGATTCATACCAAAAATCATAATTACCCATATATAGCTCAATCTTACCGTAATCAATATCTGCAATATGTGTACATACCTGATTTAAAAAATGGCGGTCATGGGATACCACAATGACCGTGTTTTCAAAATCCGCTAAAAAGTTTTCAAGCCACGTGATGGCTGCTAAATCCAAATGGTTGGTCGGCTCGTCAAGCAGTAGTACATCGGGATTGCCAAACAAAGCCTGTGCAAGCAGAACCTTTACCTTTTGGCTAGGTTCAATCTCACACATGAGCTTATCATGGGTGTCCTCAAAAACCCCAAGCGCACTCAGTAATTTGGCGGCCTCAGACTCTGCCTCCCATCCGTTTAATTCCGCAAATTTCCCCTCCAGCTCCCCTAAACGGATGCCATCTTCATCGGAAAAATGCTCAAGTGTATACATGGCTTCTTTTTCCACCATAATATCATATAACTGCTGATGCCCCATGATAACGGTACTGAGCACCCGGCAGTCGTCATATTCAAAGTGATTTTGCCGAAGCACCGCTATTCTATAATGCGGTGAAAGAATGACCTCGCCCTTATTTGCTTCTATTTTTCCCGATAATATGTTTAAAAATGTTGATTTTCCCGAACCATTTGCTCCAATAAGACCATAACAGTTGCCTGGTGAAAATTGAATACTGACATCCTCAAACAGTGCTCTTTTGCCAAACCTGAGGGTAATTCCACTTGTACTGATCAAAATCTGTTTACCACCTTTGTATTATTAATTTTAAGTGCATTATATCACATAATCTTATGCATGTACAGCCAAAAAAGATTTTTTCACTTAAATAAAGTGGCTAAAAATCTTTTAAGCGCAAATGATTTGAATACCATACTCATTTTGGATCTGTGCAGCCTCGGGCACAATGTTGTCTGTGATAATTGCATCTATTTTGTCTATCTTACATATTCTATGGAATGCTTCTGCCCCAAATTTACTGCTGTCGCACAGCAGAATCGACATTTTGCTATGCTCAATCATTTGGCGGCGAAGCTGGGCTTCCTCCTCCGAAATATCCAGCAACCCTTTTTGCGCAGATAATGCGCGGCAGGAAAAAAACAGCTTGTCTGCGTAGATGTTTTCAATGAAGCTCTGGGCCCCAGCGCCTGTATAGGACAGCGAATGCTCCCTTAAATATCCGCCGGTGCTATACACCTTCATGTCCGGAATGCCGCTGAGCGCAAGCGCCGTTTTCGCACCATTGGTCACAACGCTCAGACCCGCTTTGGTAGATAAATATTTGACCATTTGATATGTGGTAGTAGAAGAGTCTAAAATAATTACCTCTCCATCTGCCGCCATTTTTGCAGCTGCCGCCCCTATTCTGTCTTTTTCCTGCTTATGTTCAAATTCTCGAACATATAGTGGAATTTCGCTGTCCATTCCCGATGTAAGTGCCGCACCACCATAGGTGCGTTTGATGCCCCCCTCCCGCTCCAGTGCACTTAAATCTCTGCGAATAGTGGCTTCTCCGATGAACATCATATGTGAAAGCTCGGTAACCGTTGCCGCCTTGTGTTGTTTTAAATATGCCATAATGGCACTGCGCCTTTCAATATTCAGCATGTCTTTTATCCCCCACGTGTTCAGTTATGTTTATTTCAACCAATAAACGCTTGTTTTCCGCGTCTATTGATGTTCATTAAACTACTTTTTCGGCAACTATTGATTTGTTTGCGTTCATTTTATATAATTGTAGCATGTTTCAAGCATGAATGCAACCAAAAATCACAAAAAATACAGGAGGGACTTTTCATTGAATGTAAAATTAGGGATCAATCTTGGATTTGCCATCAATCGGTACATAGAGCCTGAGCAGTGGGCGAAAATTGTCCGTTGCGAGCTTGGGCTTTCTTCGGTTCAGTTTGTGGCAGATCTTTTAAATCCATTTTTACCCGAAGCGTATGTACTAAGCCAGGTGCAAAGAATTTGCGCGGCAACCGCTCAGCACGGCGTGCAGGTAGATAGCCTGTTTACCAGCGCATATACGCGCGTGAACCACCTGATGCATCCGGATGAGGAGGCACGCAACATTTGGCTTAACTGGTTTAAACGATTTTTATCCATCGGGGCACAATTTGGTGCAAAAACTGCAGGAAGTCATTTTGGTATTTTGACCTTTGCGGATTATGACAACAAGGACCGCCGAGAATACCTCATCCAAGAAGGTGTGAAAAACTGGCAAACACTTACCTTTTTTGCCAAAGAATTGGGATACGAAAGTCTTATTTTTGAGCCCATGAGCGTTCCTCGCGAAATGGCAAATACCATAGAGGACGCACTTGATTTGATGAACAGGGTCAATGCAAATTGCGGAGTACCCATGCGCATATGCTTGGACGTGGGGCACGCTCCGCATCCGGATCAGCGCGATCCCTATCCATGGATTGTGCAGCTTGCAAAATATTCTCCCATCATTCATCTACAGCAAACCGTGCTGCACAAGAGCAATCACGCCCCCTTTACGCCCGAGTGTAATAAAACGGGAATTATCCATCCCCAAAAGGTGCTGGATTGCATGGAAAAATCAGGTTGCAACAGCAGTCTTTTGATGTTTGAAATCGGCCATCGGGAGCACTACGATTCGGAATTTAAGATAATTGATGAACTGCGGCAAAGTGTGGATTACTGGAAAGAGTGGGTGAAGGCATGAAGGCACTTGTTTTGCATGGCATCGGTGATATTCGTTTAGAGAACGTACCAGATCCCGTGCCCAAAGGGGATGAGGTGTTGCTGTCCATCACCGCCTCCGGTATATGTGGCAGCGATATTCCACGTATATATGAAAAAGGAACTTACCATTTTCCCACCATTCCCGGGCATGAATTTGCCGGAAGAATTGTGCAGGCAAAGGATGCGGATATGGTAGGCAAACGGGCCGCTGTTTTTCCGCTGTTGCCCTGCTTTTCCTGCAAGCCTTGCCGTATTGAAGAATATGCCCAGTGCACAAATTATAACTACTTTGGTTCTCGCTGTGACGGTGGATTTGCAGAGCAGATTGCCATTCCCAGCTTTAATCTTGTCATGATCCCCGATGGGGTAACCGATGAGGAAGCCGCCATGTGCGAGCCTGCGGCCGTTGCGGTGCACAGCTTAGCCCGTGCAAATTTGCAAGCAGGAGAGTCTGTAGCCATCTTTGGTGCCGGCCCGATTGGGCTCATGCTGGCACAGTGGGCAAGTGCCTGCGGGGCATCCAAGGTGTTTTTGGTGGATATTGATAAGAATAAAATTGCTTTTGCAAAAAAACTGAATATTGCTCAGGTGATTGACAGTAGCGAAACTGCCCCTGAGGAGGCCATGCTGGCAAGCACGGGAGGGCAGGGCGCAGATATATGCATTGAGGGTGCGGGAGCGAGTGCCACCCTTTGTGCATGCATAAAGGCTTGTAGCGTATTTGGTAGGATGATTACCATGGGCAATCCCGCGGGAGATATGCATCTTCCACAGAAGGTGTATTGGGAAATTCTGCGCAAACAGCTTGTGCTCAAAGGCACTTGGAATTCTTCATTTGGTAGCTTTAAAAATGATTGGCAAACTGCTCTTTGGGCTATGAAAACAGGCAAAATAAATACAAAAGTGCTCATTTCCCATCGCTATCGCACAGAACAGTATCAGGAGGCATTTGACCTCATGAGAAATCGCAAGGAATTTTTTAATAAAATAATGTTTGTAAAGGAGACCTCCATATGAACGCAGCGATATTTGAAGATTTAAATACACTCTCTCTTCGAGATGTGGCAGTGCCGCAATGTGATGAAAACAGTGTATTGGTCAAGGTGAAGGCTTGCGCGGTGTGCGGAAGTGACCTTCGCATTTACCATCATGGCAACAGCAGAGTAGTTCCCCCGCAAATTCTCGGTCATGAAATTGCAGGTGAGGTAGCGGATGTAGGCCGAAATGTTACGAAATTCAAGGTGGGAGATCGGGTAGCAATCGGCGCAGATGTGCCTTGCGGCGAATGTAGCTTTTGCGAGGCAGGCATTGGGAACAACTGCCAAATTAATTACGCCATGGGGTATCAATTTGCCGGTGGCTTTGCGGAATACTTGCTACTCAACCGCATTGTTGTAAACCATGGACCGGTGCATAAGATACCTGATCATGTCAGCTTTGATGAAGCCGCTTTGGCTGAGCCTCTTGGCTGTGTACTCATCGCTTTAGAGCTTGCTCCCGTTCGCCTGAATGATGTGGTTGTGCTCATTGGTGCAGGGCCTATTGGACTGATGCTTTGTGATGTGGCAAAGGCAATAGGTGCATCCAAGGTCATTTTGATTAACCGCTCCGTGCAAAGGCTTGAAATTGCAAAGCAGCTTCAGTCTGCAGATGTTTATATTTGTTCAAGTGAGGAGAGTAGCGTTGCGCGAGTGCTTTTGGAAACCGTCGGCCTTGGTGCAGATGTCATTTTTACTGCCTGCCCTTCTCCGGAAGCACAGGTGGATGCCATTGCAATGGCAAAAAATCGCGCAAAGGTCAATTTTTTTGGTGGACTGCCCAAAGATAATTGCATTGTACCACTGGATACCAATGTCATTCATTACAAAGAGCTGTTCATCTCCGGTGCGCATGGTGCCATGCCCATCCATCACCAACGCGCCATAGACCTGATTGCAAGCGGTAGAATGGATGTGAAGAAATTCATATCTCACCGTTTTTCTCTCACCGATATTCAAAAGGCCTTTGAAACCGCTGAAGGGCATCGTGGCCTGCGCGTGATTGTAAATCCATGAAAAGGAGACATGTTTTATGAAATGGTTTGAAACAAGCTATAGAAGAAATTTGGTGGATATGCACATTGAGGAATGGGACCAAAGCTTTATGTCGAAGCTAAGTGCCACCGAATATGTAGAAAATCTCAAAAAAGGCAAGGTAAAGTCCGCCATGATCTATTCCCATTCCCATATTGGACTGTGTAACTGGCCAACCGTCCATGGCAAGATGCATCCCGGTCTTCGCGGTTATGATTTTATCGGGGATGTCACGCACCAGTGCCACCAAAATGACATTGATGTGCAAATATATTACAGCCTTATTTATGATAATTATTGCTATAAAGATCATCCCGATTGGCGCATGCTGAACATTCATGGCGTTGGTACAAAGGAAAAAGTGGATGCCCCAGATCATATGCCTCATCGTTATGGAAATATTTGCCCCAACAGTTTGCCGTATCGGGAATATACCAAAAAGCAACTGAAGGATTTGATGGATCATTATCAGTTTGAGGGCTTTTTTCTAGATATGTTGTTTTGGCCTGTGGTATGCTATTGTGATAACTGCAAAAAGCGCTTTGCCGATGAAGTGGGCGGTGAAATTCCGCAAATCATCAATTGGGATGACAGCGTGTGGCTAGCTTTCCAAGAAAAAAGAGAGCAATGGATAGGTGAGTTCGCCTTTGAAATCACCAACTTTATCAAAGGAATAAACCCAGATATGACCGTTGAACATCAATTTTCCCCCTCCGCTGCAAGCTGGCGATTTGCGGTAACTGAGAGCATTTCGGATGCCAGTGACTATACCGGCGGAGATTTTTATGGCGGCTTTTTGCAGCAATCCTTTGTATCCAAAATGTACCGCAATGTTTCTCGCGCTCTGCCATTTATTTATCACACTTCCCGCTGTGCTCCGAATTTGGCATTTCATACTGTGACAAAGAGTTTTGAAGAGCTATCTCTGCACAATTATTTAACCCTCGCTCACCATGGCGCTTTCTTGTTTATTGATGCCATCGATCCGGACGGCTCCATGCAAAGCACGGTTTATGAAACAATGGGAAAGGTGTATGAAGACTCTATGCCGTTGGAACAGCATGTAGGCGGTGAGCCTATTTGTGATGTCGCCCTCTATTTTCCGCTCACCGGCAAATTGCAGCCTGAGCTGAATTGCAAAAAAGTTCCCTCTATTGTACCGATGCAACATCCGCTTATTGAAGATTCTATCAAAATTGCGGCAAATATTCGCAAATATAATCTGCCTTTTGATGTCATCACCGCTCGTGGCCTTCAACACCTACAAGCAAAACTGCTCATCATTCCCGAAGTATATTTGATAAGCGATGCACAAGCGACAGAAATCCTACAATTTGTGTCCGGTGGCGGCAGTGTTTATTTGCGTGGACAGTTTCATAATCAAATGCTTTCGGACGCACTTGGTATCACATTTATTGGCACCACAGTGGAAAGCATAACCTATATGGCGCCAACAGACGAAGGTCTATCAATGATGCCCGGATTTTGTCCTTCAAATCCATTGACAATTCCTGCCCATCAGTGTATAATATCCCTCAGTGGTGAGGCGCAAATTCTTGCCAAAACCATCCTCCCCTATACTATTCCGGGAGACACTGACAAATTCGCTTCCGGCTGGAGCAACCCACCTTCTCGAAAAACTCAAGGCGTTGCACTTTTCAAAAAGCAAATTGGCAAGGGGCAAGTGATTTGGTCCGCCGGCCCGCTTGAAATAGTCTTGCATGAAAGCGGCAGTGCGGTTTTTGAGCAAATGGTGCGCCATCTTGTGGGGGATAAGCCCACCGTGTTATCAAATGCTCCGGCACCGGTGGAAATCAAGGTGCGCAATAAAAATGGCAGATATATTTTGGATGTCATTAACGAGCAAGAGCAAATGCCCATCATGCGGCTTTGTGACATTACCATTTCAGTATATATGGGTGGCATTTCTGCAAAAAAAGCAGTATTGCTGGGCAGTGGACAGGAGCTGAGTGTTACCATGCAGGATGGTTATGCAAGTTTTACTTTGCCTCAGCTACATATTTATGAAATGATCGAATTAATAACATAAAAAAGGAATGATGATGATGAAAAAAGCATTGGTTGAAAAGGCACTAAGTCAAGGTCAAGGTGTGCTTCGTCTTGCACCGGTATGGGTTCCGCGTTCGTTCTGTCGTCCTGGCAAACGCATTAAGCTACATCCAAGTGATTATTATGTGCTTGGCTTAGAGCGAGGCGCGATTGACGAGAGATGGTTTTCCTCCACCACCCCGGCCGATAATGGCCCGGGTACTCCCTCCGATGAAGGTCTGAGTTACATTGTGGTAGATGAAGAGGGCAATGAAAGGGTACAACTCATTGAAGCAGTGGACTTGCTTGGCAAGGAGATTATCGGAGCGTATTTGTGGAACAAATATAAAAAGTGGCCAATGTATTCAAAGTTTTTTGATAATTTAGGCCCTCTCCCTCACCATGTTCACCATCGCAATGAGCATGCGGCCCGTGTGGGTGCCGAAGGCAAACCGGAAATGTATTTTTATCCCTCACAGGTAAATAATCATCCCGGTGAATTCGCCTACACCTTCTTCGGATTTAATCCGGATGTAACCAAAGAACAGGTAAAGCATGCACTGGAGAACTTTGTGAAGGGCGATAATGAGCTGCTCACTCTATCCCGTGCATATAAGCTGAAGTTGGACACCGGCTGGGACGTGCCTCCGGGCGTACTCCATGCCCCCGGCAGTTTGTGCACCTACGAACCACAGTTTGCTTCAGATGTTTATGCTATGTATCAGAGCGTGCTCTTTGCTGAGCATGCGGTTCCTCCTGCACTTCTTTGGAAGAACATGCCCGAGGAGGAAATCGGCAATTTTGAATATCTCATTGATGTGATTGACTGGGATTTGAACGTCGATCCCGACTTTACAAAGAATAGATTTATGGCTCCCATTCCTGCCGGGAATAGCGCTGAAATGAAGAAGGCCGGATATATGGATGAATGGATCTGCTACAAATGCAAATATGCCAGTGCAAAGCGCTTAACCGTCGATCCTGGTGCTACCATCACCATTAGCGATAGTGCGGCGTATGGCATGATTGTATTGCAGGGTCACGGCAAGTTTGGCGTATGGGATATTGAAACGCCGGCACTCATTAGATATGGCCAGCTCACAAATGATGAATTCTTTGTAACGGAGGATGCAGCAAAGAAAGGCATTACCATTACCAATCCATCCAAAACCGATCCCATTGTTATTCTGCGCCATTTTGCAGAAAACCCGGATCTTGATTTATAATTTTTACATATTAAAAAATGCAGGCCAAACGATTTTTATCGGGAGGCCTGCATTTTTTTCTTTCTGATTGCGCGTTATTGATCAAATATCATTTTTTTCGAAAGCTTCATCAGATCTATCGCCTCCAAATGCGAGTATAAAACCGGTCTGCATGTCGCTTGCCAGGGGGCGCTCATAAAACCCAATAGATTTTTTTCACTAATTTTTTCCTTGCAATAGCGCATGAGAAGCTCCGTGTTTTCAACACAAGCCCAATTGCTGCAGCAGGGCACCTGTTCAAATCCCGCCTTATCTAAGACTTCATAAAACTTATATGCATCTGCCCAATCGGAGGCTGGCGGTGCATCAGGGTTTACAAAAAAACCTTTGTGATAATACCATTGGCTTTGCAGAATATCCCTTGATGTTTTGTCAATATATTCCTTGGTGTTCAGTGCCACCAAATCAGCCCACATCCAAGCCCTTGCGCCATGCTTTTCAACTTCTTTTTGGTAGAAATGCAGATCATGGTACCACAGGTCCCCGCTTCTAAGTACAATGTACTGTTCCCCTTCTTCGATGCGATACTTCTCTTCGTCCATGCCAATATGAAAGAGCTTTGGGTAATCAAACAGTTCGCAGGCCTCGCAGATAAGATCCGCACACACTTTATAATACGCACTTGTACTCACCATTCTGCCATATTCACCAAGCCAAGCATCATGCGTTGTGGAAAAGTTCATTTTGGGAATAGGTGTAATTCCCATTCCTCTTAAGCGATCCAGTTCCTCTTTTAGCTCTTGTTTTGTCCATGAACCCGTGACAGCAAGTTCGGGATGACTTTCATAGATAACCCCTTCGCCAAGGTCAATGACAAGGGTATCAATCACCCCCTGCATTTCGCCTGTAATTCTCCTCCACACGTCTTTTTCACAAAGAAGCGCTTCTTCCTTGGGTCTGCCGTAATTGCTTCCGCTAAATCTCGGCAAGTGCGGTTTGTTTGCCGTATTGTCATGCCAGAAACGGTCTCCCAAATGAATTAAATATGCCCACATAAAAATTCCCCTTTCTATTTACAAAGACTGATTGATGAGATATAATGTATCATATAAAAACCAGTAAATAAAGGCATGTTTTCGGAATGTTTTTATGTTTTTGATTACTTTTTGGAGGTCTTCACCATGGATTTTTATGCTCCACACGTACTAAAAAATGAGCTTGTTGTCAATGAATATTTTTCGGCCGGGAAAACTGCGATGGACCAAAATTGCAAATTCAGAGGAGAAGTTCATGATTTCTGGGAAATCGTATATGTTACCTCCGGTCATCTTGACATTACAAGCGGCGAAGTCTTTCACAGTCTTTGCCCTGGCGAGATTGCCTTTCATGCACCCGGTACATTTCACAAGCTCATCAGCCTACCCAAGGAATCTACAGAGATTTATTGCATTGGCTTTTCTACCAACTACCCGCTTGAACAATATGTTTTGGGGAAAGTTTTCTGTGCAACGGAAGAAATCAAGACTCTATACACCTTGCTTTTCAGCATCGTAGCACATTTTCAAAAAAAGAGTATATTTGAAGGAAAAATTCATCATCGCATAGAAAATGAGGATGTGTTATATGGAAGCGAGCAATTGATGAAGAATTATATTGAATGCATCCTCATATCCTGCCTACAATTGCTTAAAAATCAACGCCAAGTTTTCGACCATAATCGCATTATGTCCTCCGCCGCTGAGCTTTTTAAGATGGCTACCACCTATATTGCCGAGGTTATCATGAGTTCTGAGCAATCTCGTGAATTCTGTATCAGCACCTTATGCATTGTTCTTGGCGCAAGCAGGAGTAGCCTGAATAAAGCGTTCAAGAAGTACACAGACAACGGGATTATGGAGTATTTTAACGCTCGAAGAATTGATAAGGCCATTGTGCTTATCAAAAAAGGAATGAATATTAGGGTGGTTTCTGAAATGATGGGGTTTTCTTCTCAGCAGTATTTTACCACTGTTTTTAAGCGAAAAACGGGAATTACCCCTTCAAAATTTAAAAAGAATTTCATCCTAAGCAAATAGATAGGCAGGTTAAAAGCCACCTTGCCTTTATCCCACCCATCTACTGAAGTGCATTTACATTATATGGAGTTGCATGATTTATTGATACGTTCTTAAAATACTGCTCCATCCGAATATCGCTTCTCTAACCAAATACAGCTCACTTTCTTGGTTAAGTATCCGCCTTTTCTTTGCAAAATCATCATACCAAAGCTCAAGCTCGTCAGCAAGCGCATCGGGAGAAAGCGGAAGTGCAATCTCTTGCTCTCCGTCATATCGATATAAAATAGCCAAAATCGCATTGGACAGTGCCAAGCCTTTCAGGGCTACGAGTATAGGCTTTATGCCATCGCCAAAAGAGGGGTTGAGTGTGGGCGCCAGTCTTAATACCTTTTCATATCCATCGCTGATATCTTTATACGCCTGGGTGATGGAGCTTGCGCTAAAATATTGCGTGCTTTTCAGTGATTTGTATATTCCGTCTATGTTTAGCACCTGGTGCAAATCCTCAGGCATATAGCCCATCTTTGCATTGTAAATACGATTGAGTGTGCCCCAGTCCATTTGCGATGCCTCCGCTGCCAGATGGATGATTTTGAGTAGCTCCCCTGAGAAATCTCCGTATTCCAATATGGATAAATCTTTTTCAAACACATCCACTTCGTCTTCGCTCGCATATACATTTGTATTCCAGCCAAGGGCTGCGGCATAAATCATAACAGGCAAGGAAGCCTCAATGGGAGAAAGGTGCCCGATATCGCCCCAATCTGTTTGCAATAGTCCGCTTGCACCAAACGCTTTTCCATACAGTGCATGCTTTAATGTGTTTTTGTATGCCTTCGAATATCGATTGATAAAGGTTGACCATGACCAAGTGCCGCTGCACACATATTGCTCCAATCCGGATTTGCTTATTTGCTCATGTGCAATGGATGAAACATTCGGATCATAGTCCCAGTTTAATGCAATGACATTTTTCGGAATATTCGCCAGCAGCTGTGGACTTCTTAATACCATATCACCCCAGAACATAACCTGTTTTCCCTTTGCGGCAACATGCTCAATGATTTGATTTAGAAATATTACATACGCTTTGTCTTTGCCATGATTTTCACAATACTCCTTCGATCGCCCCTTTCCTAAATCAAAGGTTTCATCTCCGCAAATGTTAAACTTCGAGGAAGAAAAGAGCGGCAAATAGATATCAATCATTCGCTTTACAAGCGCAATAGACTCCGGGTTTGTGATATCCAGCGTGTGATGATACCCCTTTGCAAACCAATAAGCCTTGCCGGCATTATTCTCCTTCATTTCTCTTAAATGAGAATGTTTTTTTGTTGTGAGCAAGTCATATAAGTGACCAAAGGTTGCCATCGATGGCACCAATTCAATATAATGCTGCTTACAGTATTCATCAAGCTCTATCACTTCACCCGGAGTGATATGCCCCCTTCCCGCCCACATTTCGCTTGCAAAATCAAACGGAAAAATATTTTCCACATAGAACTGAAATTGATTGATTTTATATTGTGCCAATTTGTCAATTTCCAGCTTTAGCGCATCCAAGGTCGGAATTTTCCCCCTTGTTATATCCTGATATACGCCACGCACCGGGTAGCATGGTTCATCCTCTATGTGGCAGCAAGGCAAGGCGGCGCCACTTTGCTTTATCATCTGCCTTAGCGTTTGCAGTGCATAGAACACCCCTGACTTAGCGCCTGTGATTTGAATGTTATCCTCGGATATTTGCAGGGTGTATGCTTCTGGATTTTCTTCATTTTTATATGAGATGATAATCTCGCCCTGCATATTGATGTTTTTATATATCATCATGGAAAAGCCGCACATTTCCTCTATTTGCTGTGCGATGGACTTTGCAGCAAGAAAAATAGAATAATCAAAGCTGGTGTCTATCACCACCTTGCTTCTGTTTTTGATAATAAATACACCCTGCTGCCAATGCAACCTTTTGGGTTTTGGTATGAAAATCATGGTGCTGATCTCCTTTTTCATTTTATGATTTGCTTTTTATCATTCTTATGATATAATGACATGAAGATAGGTTGTATGTTCCGATTAGCATATCTTCAAGAAGCCATGACGTTGAGGTGAGACAATGCCAATATTTATTAAACATAAGCTTAGTAATCTCATTAATATCACAAAAGTTGCCACCATATTTAGCAGAGAACATGCACCGGGGTATACCTATGGTGGCGAGAGCCATGACTTTTGGGAGCTTGTTTATGTAGAAAGCGGTCAAATGTGTGCGAAGGCAGATGAAAAGGAGATTATTGTAAATGCCGGAGAAATCATTTTTCATAAGCCCAATGAATATCATGATGTCAGTGTTTTAGGTCGCATTCCTGCCAACCTGATTATTATTACCTTTACAACCTCATCTGCCGCTATGAATTTTTTCTTTCATAAAAAAATTGCCGTTCCGAGTGAGATTTTGCCTCTTCTTTTTGATATTATACGAGAAAGTCGCGATGCGTTTTGCTACTTAAAAAGTCAAGAACCCATTGTACAACTCATTCCGCTTCCGAGTGCTCCCATAGGAGCTGAGCAACTGATTAAAATTCATTTGGAGCAGTTGCTGATTTGTCTTATTCGAAACGAAACCTCCCACTCCAATCCTTTTTATACTTCTAAATCGGGTTTTGAAGCAAAAATCGTATCCTCCATCAAGCAGGAGCTTACTGAGAGAGTAAATGGGGTGATTTCCATCCATGAGCTGTGCCGCATCACCAATTATTCCAAGAGCTATATTTCCGCTATTTTCAAGGCATCAACGGGTATGAGTATCATTACTTATTTTAACACACTCAAGATAAACAAAGCCAAAGAGCTCATTATGCAAAATACATACACCATCAGTGAAATTTCTGCTATGCTCTCATTTGGTACGCATCAATACTTTACAAAGATTTTCAAGTCGGTTGTCGGCATGTCTCCTCAGCAATATGCACGACATAAACGATAGGAAAAATTGCTAAAAATGAGTTTAGGCTACGCGAGCTTATGAAAATTCACGTAGCCTAACCATTATATATACTGTTCAATAAATGCTTTTGCCTTTTTAATGTCAGTGATTTGCTGCTCTCCACTAATTTCTCTTTCAATAATCAAAGCCTCGCATGTACCAAGTGCAAGAAGCTTTGGCAAAAATAACTCAAAGTGCACCCTGCCCTCTCCGATTGCTTTTTCCACGCCCAAAAATCTCGGGTCGGTGGGATATTCTCCGTCTTTCACATGAATTGAATTCACATATTCCCCGTAAATATCAAGTGCATCAATGGGATTTGCCTTTCCGTACAGCAGAAGATTGGCAGGGTCTAAATTAATTCTCAGGTTATCCGTGCCAACATCCCTGATGAGGCGCAAAAGAGTAATCGGTGTTTCCTGACCGGTCTCAAATCCAAAATTAACACCTTTTCCTTTTGCATAGTTTGCCAAATGTCTTGTTACCGCCACAACCTCTCCATATTCTGTTGTGGATGGATTTTCAGGTACAAACCCCATATGGGTATATACATCCTTTACCTGCAGCTTTTGCGCAAAATCAATGGCAAGCTTTAACTGTGCGCATCTTTCATACCGATATGCCGCAGGGACAAGTCCCAAGGTTTGCGGGCCTTCGGTGAAATTCCATGCAGTAGGTCCTTCCCAGCCTGCCCAAATGGAGGCGATGTGCAGGCCCTCTTTCTCGAACTTTTTGAGCTTTTCCACATTTTCATCTGTGTAAAGTGACATATTCCAACAGCTCAGCTGTACATAATGAATGCCAAGTGCAAAGGTCTCGGCGGGACCTTTTTCTAATAAATGTTTACAATTTGAGATTACACCAATATTGGGTTTCATCGTTAGCTCCCTCTTTCTTATAATTCAATCGGTTTTTGCTGGATAATAGACTGCTCTTCTCCTCGTGCAATTTTGATTGAAAGCATGGTGGAACGAGGTGACACCTTTTCGTTTTTTATTCCTTTTTCGCAGCAATCAATGAACTTTTCTATTTCTGTCACATATGCATCCGCTTTTTGATATGTTGGCTCAATTTGGGTTCCGTTATTGTCAAAAACCAAGAGCTTGCCCTTTTCATAAATAACGCTCGCCAGCTCAAATTGTGCCAAATATTCCATCCTGAAAGGAAATCCTTTGTTGTATATCCAGCTACCAACGGCTGATATTTGCATATTGTTTTCATAAATATATCTTGTTTCAACACTTGGCCATCTTCCTTTTTCCTCACATAATACAGCAGCTGAAGACACCATTTTAGGCATTCCAAATGCGTACTGAATAAAATCAATATCATGTACATGCAAATCCAAAAGTGCCCCACCGCTTTTTTCATATTCCAAAAACCAATTGTCCTCGCACCACCATGGCACAGGAGATAACCGTATAAAGCTTGCACTTAGAAGCTTTCCATATGTTCCGTTTTCATACACATCCTTTAAATATTCATACTCACCCCAATATCGCAAGCATTGCCCAATTTGAAGGTTTTTTCCTGACTCTTCGGCAGCAAATACCATTTCCTCGCACTCTTTTTCATCCAGTGCCATCGGTTTTTCACAAAATACGTCGCAACCACTAAGAAGCGCCGCTACAGACATTTCCTTATGTAAAAAAGTAGGGGTAACCACAAAAACTGCATCCAGCACTTCATTTTGCAGCATTTTTTTATAATCTGTGTACTTTTTATATTTCCCATAGTCTATGCCTGCGTCTGCCGTTCCTAAATTAAACTGTACCTTTGCGCCCTCAAGCTTTTTTTCATCAATATCACAAATGGCGCAGATGGAAACCTTGCCCTCCCCTTCCATTTTTGCAAGATTGGTCAGATGCTTGGTGCCAAGTGCTCCAAGTCCGATAATGGCTATCTTTTTCATTGTATCACACTCCAAATCAATAAAGGTAAGCCGTTTGTTGGCTTACCTTTATCATACCGTATTCTGCTTTTTTGTAAATACCTTTGTACAATCTTATAAATTTTTTATACAATAGTGTAAATTTATCTCTTTCACACTTAGCAATGAATTAAAACATCATACATTCCACATATTGCTCCATAAAGTATGAGTTTGCCGAGAGCTCAGTTACCTTTGCCTGTTTTGCGGTCTGCTCTGAAAGCGAAAGTTGACCCTTGCCCAGCAGTACCATAGATGCCCCACTGCCAGCTGCATTGCCCATGATGATAACCTTATCCTTTAAGGCAGGCGGGTAGAGACCTATCTTTGCTGCACTCTTCTTATCAATAAAGCTACCGAAACCACCGGCAATATACAAATTCGCTATTTCCGCTTCTGAAATGCCATATTCGTGCATCAAGGTATATGCACCTGCCGCAATGGCGGATTTTGCAAGCTGCACATGTCGAATATCTTTGGCAGTAATGATTACGCCGCTATCCCCCACCAAAAACGCCGGCATGCCATCAAATTCGGTGATATATTGCATATATTCAAGTCCATCTTCATTGATCGTGCCGGTTGTATCCAAAATGCCGCAATCCAGCATGACCGCCAGCGCATCAACAATGCCGGAGCCGCATATGCCTGTGGGTTTTTGTTTTCCTATGGTTTCGTATTTGATAGTGCCACCCGATAAAAACACTTTACTGATGGCACCAGTAATTCCTGCCATGCCCATATGTAGGCTGGCTCCTTCAAAGGCGGGGCCTGCAGCAGTTGCACAGCAGATTATTTCTCCATTGCGGCAGAGTGCCATTTCACCATTGGTACCAATATCAATAAGCAGGTTTGTGGTTTCCATCTGCACAATACCCCCTGCCGTAAGCGCCGTTGTAATATCTGCCCCCACATAAGCCGCCATGCATCTCGGCAAATATACATATCCAGAAGGATGAATATTCAGCTCAATTTCCTTTGCTTTCAACCAGCACCCCATTAAGGTTGCAGGGGAAAATGGTGCTGTGGCAATACCGGAAGGATCGATGGCACAAAGCAAATGCAGCATGGTGGTGTTCCCGGTAATGACAGCGCTCACAATGTCCGAACTATCTATACCTGCCTCTGATGCCACCTCCACAAACATATCGCAAAGCTGTTCTCTAATGGCTCTTGCAAGCGGCATGATACCTTCCGAATTTGCATACTCAATTCTGGAAATAACATCTGCACCAAAAATCGCCTGTGCATTATGACCCGAGGAAACCGAAATCAACTCTCCGTCTTGCAAACGATAGAGATATGTCGCTATGGTAGTGGTTCCAATGTCCACCGCTGCCGCGTAGAGTTCTTTTTCTTTAGAGACAACATCAATAATATACCCACCTGCACTGATTACATAAGGCTTATACTCACTTTGCGCAAGAACCTGCGGCAGTTTTGCCGCAATGCCAAGTGGCACGCTGTAGCCCGTTGCCTCTTCAATCTGCATATCGCTTGCCATGGGGTTTTGGAGAGTAGGCACCGAAAGTTCTACTCTCTTACAGCTTACCACCGGCTCATTTTCAAATTTGATTCTCATTCCTTGTTTTATGACTTGCATTTCCGTATTAGCAGTGGTATAATATACTAAACAATCCCCCTGTGCATATGTACGGCAGGCAAGCCTTATTCCGTTTTGGATCTCTTCGTCGGTAAGGTGCTCCTCCTCCATAGGCTCCAAAGGGGACAAAAGGCCTTCTGCTTTGATCTTGCATTTCCCGCAGGTTCCGTTGCCCCCACAGGGCATATTAAAGTGCAGACCAGCATCTTGCAGTACGGTTGCGAGCAGAACCTCCTCATCATATGTATAAGTAAGTATTGTGCCATTACTATTAAGCGATACTTTCATCCTATTTCCTCCCGGTAGCTTTTTCGTTTTTGCATTTATTTGCTTCATCATATCAAAAAAGTGGGTAAAATGCAAGTAAGCTTATGTGGGAATATGCCAATGCGAAATATATTACAAAAAATCACAATATTATTATATAAAAGCGACCTGTATAGTATTAGAATAGACGTAGCGTAAGCGTTACTGTAAAAAAGAAATGTATCTACACATTGTTTGTGTAGAAATTAGTGCAGTAGAGGTGTATATATGAAAAAACTAATCGAAGACTTGGCGGATCACAATCTTGATGCCAAGATTGTAGTAGACAGGGATAACAGGCACATTACCTGCGGTAGCATTATTCCCACTGAAAGCTACAGTGATCAGCCGTATGTTGTAAAAACAAATGATGGTGCTTGGCTCACCGTCACCACCACCGGTGCAGGTCATGAAGGCCAGCATGGTCAGCACGTCATTACCATGCGCAGTATGGATAAAGGCAAAACTTGGACAGATTTTGTGCGAGTGGAAGACCCTACCGGTCCCGAAGCTTCCTATGCCGTGCTATTAAAGGCAAACTCTGGCAGAATATATTGTTTTTATAACCACAATACAGATAATCATCGCGGCGTGAAGGCGGACAACCCACCTTATACCACAGGTTATTGCTCACGCGTGGACTCCTTGGGGCACTTTGTCTTTAAATACTCCGATGATCACGGCAAAACCTGGAGCGAGAATCGATATGATATCCCCATGAGAAAATTTGAAATTGACAGAAATAATGCAGATGGCGGCGAAATATTATACTTTTGGAACGTTGGAAAGCCTTTTATATATCAAGGTGCCGCATTTGTATCAGTGCATAAGGTTGGCGGCTTTGGTGCAGGCTTTTTCACCAGCTCGGAAGGTGCTCTTCTTAAAAGCAGTAATATCCTTACGGAAACGGACCCTGAGAAAATCCTTTGGGAAACACTTCCGGACGGCGACATTGGTCTGCGCGCCCCAAAGGGCGGCGGTCCGGTGGCTGAAGAACAAAGCTATGTGGTTCTCTCAGACGGCAGCTTCTTCTGCGTTTATAGAACAACAGACGGCCACCCCACTTGCTGCTACAGTCGTGACGGCGGTCATACCTGGAGTGCACCCGAGTATATGACTTATCCTGATGGCAGAAAATTTAAGCAGCCAAGAGCGGCAAATTTTGTGTGGAAATGTGAAAACGGCAAATATTTATATTGGTTTAACAATCACAGCGGCAAATCCTATGAGGATCGCAATCCTGCATGGATTTGCGGCGGCATAGAGTACGACAGTCCGGATGGCAAAAAAATCATGTGGTCTGCGCCTAATATTTTGATTTATGATGACGATACCTATATTCGCATGAGTTATCCCGATATGATAGAGGAAGATGGGGAATACTATATCACGGAAACTCAGAAAACCATAGCCCGCGTGCATAAGATTGATTGCATCGAAAAATTATGGGAACAATTAGAAGGCAAAGGTGCAAATCCCGGTGTGGCGGTAATAGAGCGTGGCAGTGGCTCCTATCCTATGCCCGTGCTTAGCAGGTTCCTCACCAGAGACAATAACTCAAAGGATTATCGCACGCTTGATTTACGCGGCGGTGTAACCTTAGAACTTTTCCATGGTGCACTGAAAAGTGGAGATGTGCTCATCGATACCTTGGGGGATGAGAAAAATGGCATCTTGCTTCGTGTTATTGAAAACGGGTGTGTAGAGATTACAATCAGCGATGGCGTAACTCGCAACGTATGGGATACCTGCCCTGGAGAAGTGAATTGCAACGGTGGTTATTTGACTGTCATTATAGATGGTGGACCAAAGCTTATCCTATTTGTTGCTGATGGCAAGCTGTGCGATGGTTTATCCTTCCGCAGATTTGGTTTTGGACGATACAACCCCAATATGTACCATTGTAACGGCGGTGATACGATAAAGATTTCGAGCAGTGTGAAAAACGTTCGTATTTATGACAGGGCGCTTTCCGTAAATGAAGCTGTCCTTGCTTATAAAAATACTTTATGAGGTGACTTTTCTGTGGAAAAAGGCTTAACGTCTTTGGCACGAAAATACTGTGAGCACTTTGCAGGTGCTTGTGAATGCACCTGTTCCTTGCTGGATGTAGCCGCCAGGCAGATTGTATTTAGCACCGGCGATGAAATGCTATGTCAAGACTGTGATTTGTGTAGCGTTGCCTTTCGAAAAAGCGATCAGCCTTCTCACTATTTAAGCCCGCATCTTTATGGTTGTTATGAAGCAGAGCGTTGGGGTGGAAAGTACATTTATTACTGCCCTGCAGGACTTATCTTTATTGCCTCTCCCTTGGCGGATGAAAATGGATTGTGCGGCGGCATCGTTGTCGGCCCTATCATTATGAGTATTGATGCAAGCATCACGCCAGACACGATTGAATCGGAGCATATGCAGGAGCTAATTGCAAGAAAATACCCAGTTATGTCCACCCGAAGAGTAAATGACATATCGAAAATACTTGCTCTGACCACTTCCTTTATTTGTGGCAAAAAGTATTCCGAAACACAACAAGATGCACCTGTAAACATTGGTGATTTTAATAATTTACTATATAATTTATCAGAAAGCAATGTCGGTGAGGGCGGCGAAAAATCTCCCTATCCTATTGAAATTGAAACCCAATTGCAGTCTATGATTGCGCAAGGTGACAAAGCGGCAGCACAGGAACTGCTCAATTCATTGCTTGGCCATATTTTCTTTTCCTCGGGTGGTAATTTTGAGCTAATCAAAGCAAGGGTATATGAACTCATCGTATTGCTCTCTCGTGCTTCGATACAAGGTGGTGCGGATGTTGACCAAGTTTTTTGGCTCAATTCCAACTATTTCAAGGAAATTAACCACCTTACCACCATTGAGGACTTGAGCTTTTGGCTCTCCGGCGTTATGGTGCGATTTTCAAGCTATGCCTTCGACTTTGTGGATGTGAAGCATACGGATATCATCTTCAAGGCGGTGGACTACATTAAAACCTATTATGCCACAAAGATTACACTGGATGATATCGCAAGTCATGTATACCTGAGCAAATCGTATTTAAGTAAGATTTTCAAAAATGAAATGAATTGCAATTTATCAACTTACATTAATAATATACGTGTAGAAAAAAGCAAGCAGCTACTGCTTGATTATTCGGTAAGCCTTGTGGATATTGCCAATATGGTAGGCTTTGACGATCAGAGCTATTTTACCAAGGTGTTTAAAAAAACTGTGGGCATATCCCCCGGCAAGTTCCGTGAAAAGCGTGGTCAGACCCGCATAATATCCACAGAGGATTCTATGAATGAATAGAAATTCTCACTTTAAATGTAATAATATATGCCAACCATATATTATACCCACGGATGGGTAAACAATATTAATCAACAGGAGGAATTTTTTGTGAGCGTTTTAAACGAAATTAGTTCATTTCTGCAGCAGGGCAGAACCCCTAAGGTCAAAGAGCTTGTGCAACAAGCGATTGACGAGGGCATTGGCGCAAAGCAGATACTGGAGGAAGGTCTTCTTTCCGGTATGGGCATTGTAGGTGCGAAGTTTAAAAACAACGAAGTGTTTGTACCCGAGGTGCTTATTGCAGCACGTGCAATGAACGCAGGCGTTGAGGTTTTAAAGCCTCTTTTGGCCGCTTCCGGTGTAGAATCCAAAGGCAAAGTTGTTCTGGGTACTGTAAAAGGTGACCTGCATGACATCGGCAAAAATCTTGTCAAGATGATGATGGAAGGCAAAGGCCTTGAAGTAATTGATATCGGTACAGACGTACCTACCGAAAAGTTCGTTGAAGCAGCACTTGAGTCCGGCGCAAAGATTATCGCTTGCTCTGCACTGCTAACTACAACAATGGGCGAGATGAAAAATGTTGTTGACCTTGTAAAAGAAAAAGGCTTAGATGTAAAGGTAATGGTTGGCGGAGCCCCCATTACACAAAACTATTGCGACAGCATCGGCGCAGATGCTTACACACCAGATGCTGCCAGTGCTTCTGATGTAGCACTTTCACTCTGTCAAGCTTAAGTCAAGCATCTTACATGCATTCAATAAGCCTGCCAATCGGCAGGCTTATTTTTTTATATGTGGCCAAAAAGAATGAGCCCTGTAGGATCACAGCGCTCATTTCATATTAGATACTTTTTAAATTCTCATCCATCCAATTGTTACGATTTCAAAATCTTTGCCTCATATATACTGATATGCGAAAACGCTTACTTCGCCTGATAAAAATCCTTGACGGCCGCAAAGAATGCTTCAATATTTGCCATTGGAGAAAGGGGTGGAATATCACAACCGGAGGAAGGAATATAGTTTGCATGTCCTTTTGTTTTTGCAAGCATTTCCTTTGTTGCCTGCGTAACGGATTCGGGCGTGCCGCCTCTGAAATGCTCTGCCGGGCTCAAGTTGCCAAGTACCGGTATATTGGAAGGCATTTTTTCTAAAATAGTACCAATATCTACTGCATTACCAAAATGATATGCCATTGCGCCAATACCCACAATGGAGTCAATCAGTGGCACCGTGTTGCCGCAGTTGTGGTAAACCACCATAAACTCATCATCCTGCACTGCATCTACAATTTTCTTTACGTACCGGCTGGAGAACTCTTCGCAAATATCAGGGGATAACAGCCCAGCCGCAGGCTCTGCTATAACAAGGCCATCTGCTCCTGCCGCTTTCATGGCAAGGGCATACTTTGTAATAAAATCAGCTGCCTTGGAAAGCACCACATGTGTCAGCTCCGGTTCGATAAGGCATTTGATCATAATTTCCGTCATATCCATCAGTCTGCCCGACAAAGAGAATGGACCGATAACGCCTGCCAAGATTGGTCTGTCCTTTACAAGCTCTTTTGTGAGCGATATGGCTTTTACACATTCTCCTGTACGTCCTGCGCCTACTTCAGGCACCAAAAGGTTGTGCGCATCTTCATCTGTAACCACAATGCCGCCGATAACAGTCGGTACCTCATCATCGCAAAACCGAATTGTACTGCCAAAGGCTTCTGCTTCCACGGATAAGTCCATCAAGCTGAGCGTAGCTGCACAATCAAATTTATCGGCAATTGCTTTCATGCATTTTGCTTGGTTTTCTGCACTTTCAACCATTTGGCTTACTGTCATTCCAAGAATTTGAATTCCAGGAAAGGACAACACAGGCAAAGGCTTTTTCACAGGTGCATTTTGAATGTCTTCCATCCATTTTGACATATTCATTTTTTCTATTCACTCCAAATCATTTTTTTGCACTCCAAGCTACCGTTTCTTCATGAAGTACACCTTTAATATACCATAAAAAATGATTTTTTGTTAGGAGTTTTTCACTTTTTATTGTACTATTTTGCGATGTTATGCGTTTTTTCGCAACTCATTTACCAAAAATTATACTTTTTGTTAATCTATCCCCAAAATTCGTTCGGCACACCTCACCCCGTCTACAGCTGCAGAAATAATGCCTCCGGCATAGCCTGCTCCCTCGCCACATGGATATAGTCCTTGTATGCCGATGGCCTCAAGCTCCGCCCCACGAAGCATGCGCACCGGAGAAGAACTGCGAGCTTCCACCCCTGTTAGTAACGCATCGGGAAATGCATATCCGGGCTTCCACAGCTCCATTTCATTTATTGCAAGTCGCAAAGCGTCTGCAATGTCTTCCGGCAGAAAATCATCCATCCGCTCGAGCGCAATGCCCGGTTTATAAGTAGGCGAGACATCACCGATGGTTTTTGTCCTTCTATTACAAAGAAAATCCTCCAGCCTTTGCACCGGTGCGCGGTATCCTCCCCCACCGACTAAAAATGCCGCTTTTTCGATTGAACGCTGAAATTCCATGCCGGCAAGGACATGATCACTTCTGATATCTTTCGGTAAAACAGTGATTAGCAGCGCACAATTTGCATTGTTCCCATCTCGCGCAAATTGACTCATCCCATTGGTGGTAAGTCCATTTTCTTCGGAGGCAGCAGCGATAACACTCCCACCGGGGCACATACAAAATGTATAACCATTCCTTCCGTTTTTCAGGTGCACCACCATTTTGTAGTCCGCAGCGTCAAGGGTAGGATGTCCCGCAAAGCTTGCATACTCCAGTTGGTCAATCATCCGCTGTGGGTGCTCTATCCTAAGACCTATGGCAAACGGTTTTTGCTCCATTATAATGCCACCCTCATGCAGACTTTTAAAGGTATCTCGTGCGCTGTGTCCAATGGCAAGCACCACACAATCGGAAAAAAGCTCATGTACTTCTCCTGCCTTTTCATAGCGCACCCCAGTCACTTTCCCGCGTTGATGCAGTACCTGCGTTACCTTTGAATCAAATTTCACCTCTCCGCCCAGACTGATAATTTTCTTTCTGATTGCCATCACCACATGGCGCAAACGATCCGTACCGATATGAGGTTTGCTCAAGTAGAGGATATCCTCCGGCGCGCCACAGAGCACAAGCTCACGGAGCACCTTCATCTTTCGTGCATCCTTCATTCCGATCTTCAGCTTGCCATCTGAAAATGTACCCGCTCCCCCTTCTCCGAATTGCACATTGGTGTTTTCGCTCAGCACTCCGGTTTCCCAAAAAGCAAGTACCCTCTGTGTGCGATGGGCTACATCTTGCCCTCTTTCCAGCAGTATAGGCTTCACTCCAGCCTCAGCCAATAGGAGTGCAGCAAAAAGTCCTGCTGGGCCACTGCCTACAATGATGGGGCGAGCGTTTCGCTTTTTATTCTTTGGCACAATATAGGAAATGCATACTTCCTTCTCTATTTGCATATCCCGAATGCCTGCAAGCAATGCGCTCTCATCCCCCGATATGCATATTGCAACATCCACCTTAAAATGAATATTCTGTTTATCCTTTGCATCTACAGAGCGCTTTGTGATGGTAATGCCCTTTATTTTAGTTTGCGCAATTCCTAGCCTTGCCGCCACCATATCCTTCAAAGCATTCCTATCATAGGAAAGCGGCAATGGCATATTCTTTATTTTTATCATTAGCATCTCCTAAAAGCAGGTTCCTTTTCTTTTGATGTCACCTTTTATTTGCTTGTGTTTTGAGCAGCGATAATATCTAAAATTTCTTCGGGTGCATGGGCCAAAAAATCAGGTTTTGCACTCCCAAGCAGCTCCGGCGTATCGTACCCCCAGGCAACGGATATGATCCTTACATTGATTTTTTTGCAAGCCTCAATATCTCTTAACTCGTCGCCAACATAGATGACCTCACGGGCACTTAGCTTATGCTTCTTTATATATTTTTCAATCACCTTATGCTTACCAAAAAGATTGCCACATGAAACGATATCTCCAAAAACTTCAAATTCATTGCATTTTAATACCTCCCGTATGCTTTGCAAGGAATTAGACGAAATGATGGACACCCCAATCCCACCGGCTATCAGTGCTTCGGTTACATTTTTCATTCCGTCAAATATTTTTAGCGTATGGGCTGATTTTTGATATGCGCCGCTGATGTCCACTAAGCATTTTGGCAATTTATAAAGTGGCAGACCCACTCTTCTGAGCCTCTCCGTAATTGGAATGCCTCGAAGTGTGCCAAGCCTGGCCTCATCAATGGTGCTACAATGATATTTCTGAGCCAGCTGATTAATGATGTCTAAAACCAAATCAGCAGAATTAACAATTGTGCCGTCAAAGTCGAAAATTATTTGTTTAATCATTTTGTTCTCCATAGATAGCAATGTAATTTTGCCACTCGCGAAATGTTTCAATGCTTATTGTAATGATATTATTATATCAGCCTTTTTATGAAATAGCAAGAACTCTCCTCAATGAATATTGCAAGAAACGGCCACGCCAATAGGATTGTGTAGTGCACTCCTTGGCATGACCGTTTCCATATTACTCGTTTATAGATTGTTTAGGCTAGTTGATTATTTCACACTGTAGAGCGCGGAAATTTCGGCTGTGGTAAGCAGTCTTTTAAATACTCTTGTATCATCAAGCTCGCCATCCCAGTTTAGGAATTGTCCCGCAACACTTCTGCCGATATTGAGATTTCTCGCATTGCTAAGATCATTTGCACTCCAACCACTAATGCTTACAGAGCCTGCACTCACACCGTTCATATAGATCGTCATATTACCGTCTCTGTCACAGTTCATGACGATATGGTTCCACTTATCTACCCCCAAATGATTGACAGTTGCTCCTATTCTCTCATTGACTCCATTGCTGAGAATTGCCGTAATGGTAGTATTTGAACCATAGATGGCATAACCCGTATCCGAATTACTCTCCGCACCCTTTGAAATCATGCGCAGATTTGTAGCCGCATTGGAATCTCGCTTAAACCACATGGAAATTGCAAAATCTCCGGTTCCCATATCCAAATTATTGTTGTCCGCCACATCCACAAAATCATTGGTGCCATCTAAACTGAGGCTCGCACCCAATCTGCCGGTGGCGGTATTATATGTTGGGCCATTGGTCAAGGTGCCGTTTTGCCCATTGGTGGTCAGGTCATAGGCGGTTGTGCCGCTGCCTTCATTAAAGCCCCAGAACCCCGTGGCATCATTTGGCAGAACAGGCACAAACTTCACTGCATCCGCTCTGGTGCAACCAGCATTCACCAAATATTGCACATCGCAGGCAAGTGTTACGTTACCAGACGTTCCGGCGGCAAAATAATGAGTGCCGAGCTTTTCCCACCGATTGGCAACCGCTTTTTGGTTGACAGAATACAGTGTCTCCTTTCCGCTATAGTTTACATAGAATTTTGCTGCTGAATTTCCGGTTGTGGTATCGGCGCCAAATTTCCACACATACACATCATACAGTCCTGCATTGGTGATGGTGGGTGTCCAAATTGCTTTAGCGGTTGCAACCTGTGTATTGTTATACCGACCTGTTCCGTTTTTCATGCCGCCCAAGGTGGAGTTTACCCAGCCGGTACCGGTTTCGGAATATCCTGCATCGCTATTGTCAATCACGATTTCGCCCGGCAAGGTCGTAGGCTCAAGTGTCGGGGTTGCGGTTGTAGAGGTACCATACACCGATGAGAAATCGGATTTTAGCCCGATCGCAGTATACTGCATATTTGCATCCACAAAGGTTCCCGTCCAGCTTACGTTGTTGACGGTCTGAATTGGATTGACATTTGTTCTGTAATCCCAACCCTGCGAATTGGTGATTTTAATATTAGAGAAGTTTTGATTTTCACAGCAGTGCTGATGATCAAGGAATATGCCGTTTGGCTCATAATCCTGCATGTTGGGAGCCGCATTCGTATTATCTATCGTAATTTGATTCCAGTAGTTTATATTGGGACCGTTTGTGGCATTGACCATTGCCGCGTGCAGGGTTCCCATGTCTCCACTGTCCGTTCCGCAATTATACAGCTTTAGGTATTTAAATGTATTATCCTTGGCATAATGCATGCCCGTATCCACTGGGTCAAATTGAGATACATTCCCTCGCAAAGAGATGGCATATCTACCGCCGTTAAATATTTCGCAGTAGGAAACCTCGCAGTCACTGGTATCATACAAAGTAACACCGGCACTGA
>CAZQDP010000014.1:0-35011 GCA_964592375.1 uncultured Eubacteriales bacterium
CCTAGATATTGCCACAGTAGCATTTTGGTATCAATTGGAGCCGCACAAGGTGTTTCCTAAAATGCTTCCAAGAGAAAAGAGGCAGAACATGCGAGGAATTGGCATGATAGAGATGCATAAATGGCGTGATGCATGGCGAAAATCAAAAGGTGGCGGAGCGCTTTGGGGAAATGAGTAAGAAAATTTGCGTATATTTTGAAATGCAAAAAAATTAGTTACAATTCTTTTCACAATCGATATGGAGGACTATAAAAGAATAAATATAAGAGAAATAAGGTGATTTTATGACAAGTCCACTCAGTGGAATTGCAAAACTTGGAAACTGCAAAACGATGCGAGTTTCCAGTTATGACAAAACAGGAGGGAATGCAGACCATATCACAATTCCGGCAGGAGAAACAGTTACAATCGCAGATATTAGCGGCAGTGGAATTATAAAGCATATCTGGTGCACGATTTCGGCGGAAAAGGATCCCATGCATCTCCGCAATATCATTCTTCGGATGTATTGGGACGGGGAATGTGAGCCCAGTGTATGTGCACCTATCGGTGATTTTTTCGGGCAAGGCTGGGGGGAATACTATAACTATGTATCCCTGCCAATGGCGGCTGCACCACGGGGAGGCAAAGCTTTGAATTGCTATATGCCCATGCCCTTTGCACAGGGTGCAAAAATCACGCTGGAAAACGACTCGGAGGAAAATGTTGGTTCATTTTACTTCTATATTGATTATGAAGAGCATGCAAGCTGTGGCAGCGAATATGGACGATTTCACGCCCAGTGGACAAGGGAAATCACCGCTCCCTATGGCGATGTAGAAAATGAATGGGGGATTTTGGGGAGAGCTTCTAACAATCCTACCAATCAGCATAATTTTGTATTTGCAGATATTGTTGGAAAAGGACATTTTGTGGGTCTTCATTATTTCGTGGATAATCCCACGCCCATATGGTATGGAGAGGGGGATGATATGTGGATGGTAGATGGGGAGAGTTGGCCCGGCTCGTTGCATGGCACCGGTACGGAGGATTACTTTAATACCGCTTGGAGCCCCAATGAGGTATATAACCATCCCTATTTTGGCATTGCAAAGGCGCCGGGTGGGAACCATTTTCTTGGGCGCACACATAACTATCGGTTTATGATAGAGGATCCGGTGTATTTTGAAAAAAGCTTGCATGCAAGTATTGAGCATGGCCATGCCAATGTGCTGACCCTAGATATTGCCACAGTAGCATTTTGGTATCAATTGGAGCCGCACAAGGTGTTTCCTAAAATGCTTCCAAGAGAAAAGAGGCAGAACATGCGAGGAATTGGCATGATAGAGATGCATAAATGGCGTGATGCATGGCGAAAATCAAAAGGTGGCGGAGCGCTTTGGGGAAATGAGTAAGAAAATTTGCGTATATTTTGAAATGCAAAAAAATTAGTTACAATTCTTTTCACAATCGATATGGAGGACTATAAAAGAATAAATATAAGAGAAATAAGGTGATTTTATGACAAGTCCACTCAGTGGAATTGCAAAACTTGGAAACTGCAAAACGATGCGAGTTTCCAGTTATGACAAAACAGGAGGGAATGCAGACCATATCACAATTCCGGCAGGAGAAACAGTTACAATCGCAGATATTAGCGGCAGTGGAATTATAAAGCATATCTGGTGCACGATTTCGGCGGAAAAGGATCCCATGCATCTCCGCAATATCATTCTTCGGATGTATTGGGACGGGGAATGTGAGCCCAGTGTATGTGCACCTATCGGTGATTTTTTCGGGCAAGGCTGGGGGGAGTACTATAACTATGTATCTCTGCCAATGGCGGCCGCACCTATGGGAGGAAAGGCCTTGAATTGCTTTCTGCCCATGCCATTTGCGCAGGGCGCAAAGATCACGCTGGAAAACGATTCGCAGGAAAACGTCGGTTCATTTTATTATTATATTGATTATGAAGAGCATCAAAGCATCGGTAATGATGCTGGACGATTTCACGCACAGTGGACAAGAGAAATCACTGCGCCCTATGGCGATGTAGAAAACGAAGGGGAGATTTTTGGCCCTACACTCAAGAATTTAACGAATCGGCATAACTTTGTATTTGCCGATATTGTGGGCAAAGGGCATTTTGTCGGTCTGCATTATTTTGTGGAAAGCCCCACTCCCATATGGTATGGGGAAGGGGATGATATGTGGATGGTCGACGGTGAACAGTGGCCGGGCTCATTACATGGCACAGGAACGGAGGATTTTTTCAATACCTCATGGTGTCCAAGGGAAGTGTACAACCATCCCTATTTTGGCATTGCCAAGGTGCCTACAGCAAACAATTGGTTAGGGCGCACACATAACTATCGGTTCTTGCTAGAGGACCCCGTGTATTTTGAAAAAAGCCTGCATGCAAGTATTGAGCATGGCCATGCCAATGTGCTGACCCTAGATATTGCCACAGTAGCATTTTGGTATCAATTGGAGCCGCACAAGGTGTTTTCCCCAATGCTTTCAAGAGAAAATAGGCAGAACATGCGTGGAATTGGCATGATAGACATACATAAATGGCGTGATGCATGGCGAAAATCAAAGGGTGGCGGAGCGCTTTGGGGAAATGAATAGCGTAATTAAAGTTGACAATTTGAATGTTTCAGTATATAATATAAAAATCTAATAATTTATAGATGGCCCAATATGGAGAAACCAAAAGCATATTTTCGCACATTTTGCGGGAGAAAAAAAGGAGAAAAGGTTTTCATGAAAAAAGTGATGATTTTTTTAGTCATGTTGATGATTTTGCCGGGCATTGGAGCTCAAATAGACGGCAGGACGGATACTGCTTTTGCAAGCAGTCCTACTGTTTTTGAGGAGAATTTTTCTTCGTATAGCGAGGGGAGCTTTGGCGGAAGAGTTGATGCAAACATTATCAAGCAGGGGGATAATCAGTATTTAAATATACAGGCTACTGCGCTGGGTGCAACGATGCTTGAAAAAAATTTTTCAAAAACATATACCGATTTTTTAAGTTTAAGCTTTGATTATATGCCATCGAATACAACGGCCGAAAGCATAACCATTACCTTTCGAGGAAGCGACACTGACGATGGGTCAAATGTATACAACTATATTTCCTCTTTGATTGGTTCAGGTGGCGTGGTCAATATGGTTGGCGGGAATACCGGCACGTACACGTTCCCTAAAAATGTGTTTACGAAGGTGACCTATTTAATTGATCTTGTCAATCATAAATACGATGTTTATTTTGGCGAAGAAAAGAGAGTCTCCGGGCTTTTATTTCGTGAATATGATTTACTCAAATCAACGGTATCCCCTCCTTCTCCCATTCAGGGGAAAGTGGGGTTTACTTCATTTTTAATTAGTACACCGTCAACAGCCGGAGCAAATCCATTTGTGGGGAATTTTGGCAATATTACGCTTACAGAAGGCACTAATCTGCCAACACCCAGCCCACTTGCGCTGGCTTCTCCTACTTCTATGAGTTACCCTTCTCCCATGCCGCTGGCAACCGATGCACCAAGTGGTTTTTACGTATCGGCATTGCTTAGTGATATCGCAACCAAATCGTCAAGCGTGGAGGTATCCACCACGGTATTTAATAGCACTGCCGCCACCAAAAAAGGGTTTGTGATTGGCGCTGTTAAAAATGGCAAAAAGCTTGTTGCCTCCGCGGTTACGCCCAGTGTTGATTTTGTGCGCGGCGCCACAGCAACGGCCGCTATTTGGCTTAATATTCCTCCCGCAAAAGGGGATTACAGCATAGAGCTTTATGTATTTGAGGATGCAAATAGAATTATGCCCATTGCGAAGAAAAAAATCATTTTAAACTCCTACTCCAACATCTTTTTTTCATCAAGGTTTCAACGGAGTGTGGGGGATTCAGGTGCCAATATGACTAGTTTTGATGCTGCAAAAAGGTTTATGGTTTCAGCTGCGAAATGGTCGTATGAAACCAGAGCGCCTATTATTGGCGGTTATAAAGATTTAGGCATTTCCTTTCAAGGTGCCATTGGAACGACTACACCCACATCCGGAAATATTGGCGCTGGCAAAAATTTAGAGGGTACAAATGCAGTCGCGCCGTGGATGACCTGGGGCGCCGTCTGGGGATGCATTAATAATCCAGACAATCTTGTAGCGGTACATAATAGTGCGAAAGGCTTTATCAGCGGCGGTGCAAGCAGTATTCATCATGATGATGCACTGACAAATACCGCCATGGTAATCTGGGGCGGCGGATGCTTTTGTGATTATTGCATGACAGGTTTCAAATCCTATTTGAAGACCAATTTCTCGGCGCAGACCTTAAACGCAGATTATGGCATAACGGATATTGACACATTTAACTACAAAAGCTATTTGAGCGCAAAAGGCATTACAACGCAGGCTGTTTATTTCACAACGTCTTCTTCAAGCCTGCCAATCAAGGTATTATTTAATTCTTTCCAAAGTCAATCAAGCGTGAAATATTTGGACGACCTGCGAAGCGACCTAAATGCTTTTGCAGGGCGCAATATTGCGCTTTCTGCCAACCTTTACGGTGCATATGATATCAATCGAAATAATAATGGCGGAATTAACCGATTTGATTATTTTATTTCAGAGCATACCGAGGCGACTTCTACCGTTGCAACCTCATCAAGAGGGGGACTTTTCAAAAAGGATGCAGGAATTGGGGTGATTATCTCTCCGTATCCAACACAAAACGATAACAGCAAAATTAAAGCAGATGCGGCAGCGGCATATGCCTTTGGTCAGTATTATTTGGTCCCTTGGGATATATATACCGGTGGAAGCAGCCGTTATTTTGGTGATAACAGGCAGATTGGAGATGTTTTTGAGTTTATTGCAGAAAACAACTTCTTATTTGATAATATGGAGAATAGAGCAAACACGGCTGTTCTTGTGAATGCAGACGAGCTCGACAACGATACCAAAATTAACAGCTATTACAGCTTGATTGACAGTCTGCGAAATGCAGGTGTCATTTACAAAAATATCGTGGTGGGATATAATACCAATGCCATGAGCAAAGGTGTGACGACAAAAGATTTGGAAGGCATAGAGAAAATAATTTTATTCTCGTATGCATCCTTAAACACGGCGGACAAAGCGCTTATCAATGGTGCAACGTGCGAAAAGGTGGATGTTGCAAATGTTGCGTCTTTGGTAAATGCTCAAGCACAAAGAGTTGTGCCGAGCGATGCCGCTATCTATGTAACGGCACGTGGGGATGGCAGTGCCACTTCTGTTCATTTGCTGAATAACGATCGACCGCAAGTCAAAACAAATGTAAGCATCACGGTGGGAAACAGCTTTATCCCTCAAAATACAAAGGCATATCTATATGCCCCCGGAAAAAGTCCGCTGCCCCTTAGCATCAGCAGTCAAAGTGCAACCGATCAAACATACATTATCCCGACCTTAAATGAATGGGCGGTTATCTATTTTGCGCCCTGCACCATCACCGGTGGGTATAACCTTCCCTTGGAACTGACGAAATACAATGTGGGTAACCCCTCGGCGTTTGGCAGTGGATATGTTGAAGGGGGAAAACTGACGATCCAATCCGGTGGCAAGGGATTTGGCCAAATTATAGCTGGTGTGGATGGCACCGCAGACAGTGTTTCTTTTGTGTACAAACGCACGCAGGCGGATTTTGATATGGGAACAAGCATAACGCAGGACATAGCAGCCTCCGGCGGCTTGATGGTGCGAGAAGGACCATATTCCAATAGCAGAATGATTGCCATTGAAAAAACGGGAGATGGCAAACTGAATTTTATCAAAAGAGAAACTGCAAATGATAAAACAACAAGCCAGACCATTTCCTTCGCGCAAGGTGCAAATTATCTGAGAATGGTAAAGGCACAAGGAAAGCTTTCTGTTTATGTTAGTAGTGATAAAGTGAATTTTTACAGATGCTTTGAGGCGACGATGGATTATTCGAATTATTGTATCGGCGCATTTGCATACAGCCAGAGTGCCTCTATTGCCAAGTCCGCCTTTGGAGATTTTTATATACAATAATCACATCAAGTAATCGATTGCAAAGGAAAGGTGGATGCATTCATGGGACTACACCGGTGCGAAATTACTGTGCGATACTGCGAAACCGATCAGATGGGCATTGTGCACCATTCCAGGTATTATCCTTGGTTTGAGGTCGGGCGCAGTGAATATTTTGAGGACAATTCCATGAGCTATCAGGAAATGGAAAGCTTGGGGGTTGCTCTGCCACTGATTGAAAGTCATTGCCGCTATTATACTGGTGCTAAGTATATGGACCGACTTGAAATTATCACACAAATGACCCTGCTTACCCCATCGAAAGTGAAATTTGAATACGAAGTTGTGCGCAAAGCGGATAACAAGCTTCTCGCCGGCGGATACACACTGCATGCCTTTGCATCCGGAGGAAAAGCGGTCAATTTAAAAAAGCACAATGAAAAGATGTGGGAGAAAATACTCAGGCTATCTGGTCTTTCCATGATGGAGTGATATGATAACAAAAGAAAAGGCGGGTGATTTTTACATCACTTGCCTTTTTTGATTGTACAAGATGAATCAATTATAATAAAAAGCGTACTTCTCCATTGCATCCATCAATGCCGCAATGTTTTCAAGTGGCACATTCGGGTAGAGGCCATAAATCATCATCAAACCGCCTTGTGGGGTTCCTATTTTTTTAACCTCTTCAAAAATGAGCGCATCAATTTGCATTGGGGTGCCAAAGGTCGTTATGTTTTGGCGGTCAATATCTAGCTCAATGCATATTTTGCCACTGTATTTTTTCGCAATCCAGTCAATGCCGTTGACCAAATCCTGAAGATTAATCACCTGCACTCCACTATCAATAAGATCGTCCGACAATTCGCGAATATCTCCATCCGAATGCATATGAACAATGATATCTTTTTCAAGAGCAGGCTTCATGAGTCGAGAATAAGAGGGTTTAATGTATTTTTGAAACAGTGCCCTCGTAATCATAGGGCCGCTTTGCATACCAAGATCTTCTGCATAGCTCATCAGATGTATTCCCATATCCACATATCGCTTGACAATGCTTGCATTAAACTGCTCTACCATGTCAATCAGTGCAGGAAGATTTTTTTCTTCGTCCATCATATCAAAAATAATATTCTCATACCCTCTGATATCGCACAGCTGTAAAAATGTATGGCCATGCCGCAGGCCTGCGCGAACGAACTGTCCATGTTGATGTAAAAGGTTTATTCTTTTTTCCTCATCAGCCCAATGAATAGGGCCAATTCCCATGCATTTTTGCGGGTTGGGAGCAGGATATGCCTTAAAATCATCCCAAGTTTTCAGAGGATGCGAAACGACTGTTCCCATAATGCCATTATCTGTTGTTTCCCACACACATCCAAAATTATCGGTATAGGGGTTTCCCTTCGTGGCAATAGGATGAAAATGCGGCACCACTTTTTCTGTAGGACGCCTAAAATCAGGGAATAAAAGGGGGTGAGCCTCCATTAAATCAAACAACCGATCCTGTGGGTAATGATGCCAGCAAGAAGGATTGACGACAAAGCTCATAGGAATATAATCGGGCGTTTCAAAACGGATAGCCTTTAAAATGTTTTTGGCATGAAAATTCATGATAAGATGCTCCTTGTCTTTTTAAAAACATTTTAATGTAAACAGGATGCATTTTCAATACAAAAAAGAACCATGATTATTTTTTACTATATTGACCGGGAGCACATCCCGTGTATTTGCGAAACACCTTGGTGAAATAAGAAGCTGAAGAAAACCCCATTAGGTCAGATACACTACAAACCGTTTGATGTGCGCCAAGTAACTCTTTCGCCGCTTCTATTTTTTTACGAAGCACAAAGTCGTGAGGCGTAAAACCTGTTGTTTGTTTAAATTTTCTAATAAAATGAGATTGTGATATATGGAATTTTTTTGATATATCATAAAGACAGCCGGCATGAGAAAAGTTTTCGCTTAAAAAATGAACAATAGGGTTCATATCACGATCATTCATTATTTCCTCTGTGGGCGTGCTCAGCATTCGTTGTAATTCATAAAAAAACAGTGTAAAAAGAGAGGTAATCACCTCTCTTTTAAAGACACAATCTTTAAAATACTCAGTCAATATTCTTTCTAGTAGACGAATAAGTTCTTTTGAATAAGGGACAATTCTCCGGGTGCATGTATGTAGCATGGCAGAGATTGCCTTTGAAGCTTGTGGGTGAAAGGAGAGAAAGGTATCTTCGGGCATACAACGAAAAATGAGATAATAAATATGCGATTTTTCAAGGCGATATGCATGCTCCTCGTTTGGGTAGGTGAGGAGCATTTCACCACCAACAACATGAAAATCCTCGGAACTGGTGGTCAATGTGCCATGACCATCTAGCACAAATACCAATTCAAAGCAGTCCGGATGTATTTCAAGGTGCCAGATGTTTGATGGGAAACAGTTGGTATTCACCTTTCCCAAACGTACGATGTCAGGAATGTGTAAGTTGTGAAAATTAGCAACTTTTCTTTGCTTTGTGTTTATATCGGTAACCGTATCTAATCTGATGGCCAACACATCCCTTCAAAAGGGGAAGGATGGATAATCCGCTTTTTTATCCACCCATATATACCCTTTCATTTTCATCAATGCGCACAGTTTCCTTGACTTGCTTTATCGTATTGCCTCGCGAAGCCGTACAATGCCCTGCTCTGTGGTCAAATCCTTATGGAATACACTGGAGGAGCCTGCAACAAAAATATCTGCTCCGGCATCTTTCATTTTCACCGCATTTTCAAAACTGACATTCCCGTCAATTTCAATTTCGATATCACTTCGGCCCCTTTGTGCAAGATAGGCTTTGAGATCTGCAATTTTTCCGATGGTTTGTGGGATTAATCCCTGGCCGGCATAGCCGGGATTGACAGTCATCAGCAGAACCGCCGCAATATCATCCAATACATAATCCAAAACGGAAAGAGGAGTTGCAGGATTGAGTGCCACCATGGCCTTTGCGCCGCTGGCATTAATTCTTTGCAGGGTGCGTTGCAAATGGTATGTACTCTCTGCATGAACCGATATATATTCGCCGGGCTGAGGGTCAAACCAATGGATTTTATCCTCCGGTTTTGTGATCATCAAATGGATATCCAATGGGATTTTGCTTTTTTTTCGTAGCATTTTGATATAATCCGTCCCAAGCATAATATTGGGTACAAACTCACCGTCCATCACATCCACATGTAAATATTCAATACCGGTGCGTTCAAACAGCGCAATATAGGTGGATACATCTAAGCCTGCACACATCATAGAAGGTGCGATTTTTCCTGCCATTTTCATTCATCCTTTCATTTTATCTTTTTATCATTTCCAAATACTTGTTTAACATTTCCTCAATGTATGCGACTACCATAAGCGTAAAAGTGCGAGAATTCCCGGTTTCAAAAAAATCGTGAAAGCTTTGGTAGTATTTTTTTCTGTCGGAGCATGTAATATTAATAGGAGGGTAACCGTGCTTCATAAGCTCCAGGTTCAGAAGCAGTCTGCCTGTTCGTCCGTTGCCGTCTACAAACGGATGCACTCCTTCAAAAAGAAGGTGAAAAAGTGCGGCACTTTGCACCGGGTGCAAGGTATTTTTCATCTGCCGGTATTCTTCAAGAAGAAATTGCATTTTTTCAGGCACTTCCTCCGGACTTGGCGGCTTATGCGAAGCGCCAACAATATGAATAGGGATATTGCGGTACCGCCCACGGTCTTGCGGCTTGTCCATCAACACAAGGGAATGCACATCCAAAATTACTTTTTCGGATAGCGGCGTATTGCCGCGCGCCAGTGCAAACACATGGTCATATGCCTCTTTATGGCCAATTACCTCCAAATGATCCTTTAAGGATTTATCCCCAATGGTAATGCCCTCTTTCACGATCATGGACGTTTCGAAAAGGGTAAGCGTGTTGCCCTCTAAGGCATTGGAGTGGTAGGTATATTCAATTAAAAACTCCTCTTGTAAGCGCAAGGCTTCCCCTTCGGTAACGGGGCGCAGATGCCATACATCATCTTTCTTGCCATCAATTCCATCAAATGTTTTTTTAGGGCAAACAATTGGTTTATTCTGCGCAGTCGCGATAGTGCGCCGATCATGCGGCTTTTGTACATCCTCCGGAATCATCCAAGAGCGACCGACCTGAATGGCACCATCAATCATTCCCTTATTGCACATCATCCGAACCCTGCGATCCGATATGAGCCAGCGAGAAGCTGCTTGCGTGGTTGTGATATATGTAATAGGATCACCTCAAAACAAATAGTCTTTATTAAAAAATACAGTGCATTAATATGCTTTATTTTTTTAAGAAGGTACTGAAATTTTCAATATCTTCTTTGGAAGGGAGGCTTGAGCTTGCACCCATCCTGGTGACAGCAACGCTGCCGCATTTATTTGCATACTCCATGGCAGAAGGGATATCCATGCCTTCCATCAGAGCTGCGGCAAAGCCTGCGGTGAAGCTGTCTCCTGCGGCGGTGGTGTCTACCACATCCACACGAAAAGCAGATAGGGCAATCGTTTGCTTATGATCAATATACATGCATCCCCGACTGCCAAGCTTAAGAAGGATACAGTCAATATCATATGTAAGCAGTTCTTTGGCAGCTTCAATCATATCCTGCTCGGAGGTGATTTCTTTTCCAAGCAGTGCCGATAGCTCAGATTGATTGGGACTTACACAATAGGCACCGCGAAGCATTTGAGGAGTGCAGCCTCGAATAGGGCCTGCATCCACCACCACACGAACCTGCTCCTGCCTGCACACCTGAATAAGTGCGGACACAACCTCTAAAGGGATTTCAAGTTGCAAAAGAACAATTTCCGCTTTGGATATTTGGGCACGCAGGGCCTCAATGTGCTGCAATGTAATGCTTTCATTGGCGCCGGGGGATACAATAATTCTATTTTCTCCGCCCCGCTCTAATATAACATACGCCATACCGGTATGCGCAGCACAGCGCATGACAAGGGAAGTATCCACTCCGGATGCAGTGAGCAGCGCGACTAGCGCATCGCCCTCTTGATCATTGCCTACGCAACCGAAAAATGCAGTATCCATCCCAAGGCGTGCAAGCGCAATGGCTTGATTGGAACCCTTGCCGCCGCCAATAAACTGCATATCATCGCAAAATATGCTCTCGCCGCCCTTGGGGGCATGAGAAACAGAAAGCACAACATCCATATTAGCACTTCCTGCCACAATTGCTTTTGCCATTTGTTTTTCCATCCTTTCAAAAAACATTATTCAAAAAGCGCTTTAATCTCATCACGACTAAGAGAAGAAATGAAAGTTTCACCGGCTTCTAGCACACTATCGGTAATGGCCTGCTTTTTATCCTGCAAGGCACAAATGCGCTCTTCAATGGTTCCTTTGGTGATGAGCTTCATGACCTGTACCACCTTTGTTTGACCAATTCTGTGGGCTCTATCGGTTGCTTGATTTTGCACCGCAGGATTCCACCAAAGGTCGTAGTGAATAACCGTATCTGCACCGGTGAGGTTAAGACCCGTTCCGCCTGCTCTTAACGAGATAAGAAAAATATCCCTCTCTCCGCCGTTAAATGCATTCACCATTTCAATACGCTTTGTGCTCTTAATGGTACCATCCAAATAAAAATAATCGAGGCCCATGGCCGTTAAGGTATCTCCAATGATATGCAACATCGAGGTGAACTGAGAAAAAACAAGAATTCGCTTACCGGAGGCAAGAGCATCTTCAATAATCTCAATGAACATTTCGAGTTTGCCGCTTGAGCCGCTGTAATCTTCAACAAAAAGTGCAGGATGGCAGCAAAGCTGACGAAGTCTCGTGATAATGGAGAGGATTTGAATACTGCTTTTGCCATCTGTATCGCCCAAAAGTGCATCTACTTCTTTCTTTGCACTTGCGGCAAAGGCGGCATAGAGCACTTTTTGCTCAGGCTCCAATTCGCTAAGCATATTGCTTTCGATTTTTTCGGGAAGCTCGCTGAGCACCTCGCTTTTGAGCCTGCGCATGATGAAGGGACGAATATGTGTTAAAAGCTTACCCAAAGCCTCTTTATCATTATTTTTGATCACGGGAATTTCGTACATTCTTCTAAATTTATGACGAGTATATAAGTAAGAGGGCATAATGAAATCAAAAATAGACCACAGCTCCGCCAACGAATTTTCAAGTGGCGTGCCCGTAAGCGCAAAAAAGCCTTGCGCCTTGATGCTTTTCACTGCTTGGGAGCTAATGGTGTTTGGATTTTTGATATGCTGGGCCTCATCCACAATACAGCAAGAAAACTCCGTATTGCTATATAGGGGCGCATCACGCCTGAGCAGTCCGTAAGAGGTAATCACCGCGCAGGTGTCCATCAGCGCTTCGATTTGCTCTTTGCGCACAGCGGGCGGGCCGTAAACCACTTGAACACGCATACTTGGCGCGAATTTTTCAAACTCCGCCTGCCAGTTAAACAGCAAAGAGGTGGGCACGACAATCAGTGCCGGCATTTTCTTTTCCTTAAATACCGCTACCATAAATGCAATGGCTTGCAATGTTTTTCCAAGACCCATCTCATCGGCTAAAATTCCGCCAAAACCATAATCATAAAGCGCTCTTAGCCACTTATATCCACTCAGCTGATAAGGACGAAGCTCCCCTTTAATTTCCTCGGGAAGGACATAATCTCGCTGCTCGATATGATGATAATCCTCAATATACTTCTCAAAGCGCCAATTGGTATTGAGCGACAATTCACTTCGCATACTATCTAAATAAAACGCACGAAAGGCAGGAACACTCACCTTATTTCCGCTGAGCTTTTGGATGGAGACATCAATATTCTCGAGAATGCTACCAATAGGCCAGATATTGCTGCTTGCAATATCCACAAAATTGCCGCTCTTTAAGCGATGATACGGTTTTTTCTCGCGAATAGCACGCAGAACATCTGCAAGTTCCGTTGAGGGAATATTGTCAAAATCAAATTCAAATTCTAGCATATTGCCTTCTGTAAGGCTAACGCCGCCCGTACCCTTTGCAGGATACACTACCTTCATGCCAAGGAGTGCATCGGAGCTGTATACCTCTGCCATTTTCTGCAATCTTTGCAGGTGCGTAGTTAAAAAAAGATACACCACTTGGGGATCGCTGATGTGCAGTAGACCATCCTGTGGGTAAAAGCCGGCATCCGAGGCAAAATAAATGAAATCATTTTCCCCTTTTTTATCTCTGAGCAGAACCTTATTGCCTGCACTTGCCTGCTCGCCGGCAAAGTGATTAAAGATGACATCTCCATAACAGAATAGCACTTTTGCACTGATACCGCCTTCTTGCGTTTTGTCTAAATACACTTTCAGCGCAAGCTCTCCGATATGCACATCCGCCTTCACGCCTTCGTCCACATGCAGACGAACGTTGGCTCTGAGTCTTGGAAATATATCGGCCACCAGTGTGGCCTTCGTATCGGAGGCAAAGGTGAGCTTGGTTTTGCTGTGCTTATAATACATTTGCATCAGCAGTTGCAGCAAAGCGGCTTGTTCCGGCGGAACAATATAAATGCTGTTTTTCAGCATCACAACAGAGCAGTCCGCAGTCATGGGTGCAATCTCAGCGCATTCATCAAAGCTCATCTGGTAGTATTCTGCCTGCTTGCATATTTTCATTTCAAAAGGGAGCATTTCCTCTTTTATGCTCATATGCATGCGATTGGTACCCAAAATGATTTGGATATCCATGTTCTTTAGTAGTCTAAAGACATCGGAATAGGTGTCTTTATTCAAATGAATTCTGCGCTTTTCTCCGAAAAATAAAATAGAAGCACTGCCGATATCACAAATATGCTTAAAATAATCAAAAAGCTTTGCGACCTTATCATCAAAGGTGTGGGACAAAGGGTGGAAGGTGAGCTGTTTGCCAAAGAGGAGAGGCGTTTTGGTGGTAAGGGCTTGTAGAAATTTGTGCACATCCCGAATGACATACATTTTATCATCTGTGCCTATTTTAAACTCCAAAGCGGCGATATAGGAATGATACGGCGATTTGGTAAGGTATAGATAAATTTCTGTTTTCACTTGCGTTTTTCCGCGCTGAGGCTTTAGTTTTAGCATTTCACGAATAAATAAGCCCGCCAAGTGGTCCGGCGCACTACTTAATTCCTCCGATTGCGATACAAGAGACTTATTTTCTTCGGAAACCTTTTTCAGTACAGAAACAGCATGCTTACAGGTTTCCCCCGTTGTCCTGCTATAGGGGCAGTCGCACTGCAAGTCAACAATCTTGTTATTTGCAGGGTGATACTGCACCTGCACATGATAATCACTGTCACTGCCGGAAACGACAGCGCTGATATTGCCGGCGGACTGCTCCAAAATAGTTGCTCTCCCGCTCTTGAAATACTCGATGCCGCGGGTGAATATAACGCTTCTACACAAGCTTTTGATTTGCTGATCGCTCAGTATAAATTCCATTAAAGCTTTTTCCTTCTTTTATTTAATATTGTGGGTGACTGCCTAAAAATGCTTTATATGCCCGGTAGGCCATATACACATCTGCTTTGGAAGAAATCTCAAAGGGAGAATGCATGGAGAGCAGTGCTACGCCGCAGTCGATTACGTCCACATTGCTATTGGCAATAAACTGCGCCACAGTTCCGCCGCCGCCTGCATCCACCTTGCCAAGCTCACCGGTTTGCCATGCGATATGTTTCTCATTGAGCAGTGAGCGCACAAAGCCTGCAAATTCTGCTCCCGCATCGCTGGAGCCAGATTTGCCTCTGGAGCCTGTATATTTGGTTACCACAATGCCGCCACCTAAAAATGGTGTGTTCTTCTTTTCATACACTCCCGGATATGCAGGGTCATATGCGGCGGCTACATCTGCACTCAGGCAGCAGGAAGCACTCAGGCACCTGCGCAGGTCAAGGTCACTGTAATTGCCGTTTTCCAGCTGTAATATTTCCGATAGAATACTTTGATAAAACTGGGATTGAATGCCCGTGTTTCCCATACTGCCGATTTCTTCTTTATCCACCAAAATGGTTACAGCGGTGCGCATGGGAGCATGAATTTCTAGGGCCGCTTGCAAAGAGGTATATGCGCATACCCGGTCGTCCTGTCCGTAGCCGCCCACCATACTTTTGTCAAGGCCAATGTCTTTGGCCGGAAATGCCGGCACAACCTCTATTTCACTGCTGATAAAATCCTCTTCTGTAATACCGTATTTTGCATTTAAAATATTCATCACTGCTTGCTTTAGCTTACTCTTTTCGCAGTCAGCGGGAATGGAGCCGATGAGTATGTTTAGCTTTTCACCCTCTACAAACTCCGAAGCTTTTTTTTGCATTTGCTCTTGCGCAAGATGGGGGAGAAGATCGGAAATGGTAAAGACGGGATCCTCAGGGTCCAGCCCAATAGAAATATCCACAATGCCATCCTTGGTAGCCACAACGCCGCAAAGTGCCAGTGGAATGGTAGTCCACTGATACTTTTTAATTCCGCCGTAGTAATGGGTTTTAAAATAGGAAAGGCCGTCCTCTTCAAAAAGAGGAACCGGCTTTAAGTCAAGACGTGGCACGTCAATATGGGAAGCAATAAGGTTCACACCCTGCAAGCTCCCAAGACTGCCTACTGTGGCAAGGAGAATATTCTTCTTTCGATTGATTGCATAGATTTTATCACCGGCTTGTAAACCGCTTTTCTCTTTGATATTTACAAACCCAGCGGCCACTGCCAAGCGCTCCGCTTCCTGAACGCAAATGCGTTCATTGACGCATCGGGTTAAATATGCCTTATACCCCTGCGAAAAATTTTGAATATTTGCCTTTGTTTCCTCATCGGCGCCTTCCCAAATGTTTTTGGTTTCGTATAAAAAATCCATCTTATTTCCCTCGCTTTTTTTCAGTTTTAAACATAAGTCTATTCCTGCGCATTTTGAACTTTATTTGATTGTGCCCATAATTTTTGATACGCATGGTAATTTGATAAGGTTTTACTGATGTATTTTCTCGTTTCACCGTAAGGAATATCCTCTAAGGCGAGCTGATTTTTTTCGTGCAATGTGAGCCATTTTTGTACATTGCCTTCACCGGCGTTATAGGCAGCCAAGGTATTAATCAGGTATCCGTCATTATCTTTCAACAGTTTTGCCAAATACCAGCTGCCGATATTGATATTTTGTTCGGGCTGATAGATAGAGGAGGGAACAAAATCTTCAAGACCCATCTGCTGAGCGCTCCAGGCCGCAGTTTGGTCCGTAATTTGCATGAGTCCCTTGGCATCCTTGCGGGAGGAAGCATCCGGTTTAAAATTACTTTCCGCTTTCATCACAGAGAGGAGTAAAAAAGGGTCAATTCCATAACGCTTTGCATTGGTGTTGACGAGCGTTTCATATTTATACGGATATGACAGGCGCATAATCGGCCGGTGTAGTATAAAGCCCAAAGCAATGATGAGGATCAGTGCCAAAGCCACTACAAAACCATAAAAACGTTTTTTATTTGTAATAACAATCATTGTCAATTGCCTTTCTCGCCAAAAATATCCAAAAGAATTTTGTCGATTTCTCCATCTAAGGAGCGTAAATCATCATCGTTCTTTATAGTATAGTTGGCAAATTGTATTCGATACGCATCGGTAGATTGCGCATCCATGCGCCTTAATGCGACTTCTTCATTAACATGGTCTCTTTGAATGATGCGCAACACTCTTGTATCTCTCTTTGCAGTAACCACAATAATTTTATCACACAAAGCAGTGGTGCCGCTTTCTATCAGCAGAGCTGCATCAATCACAATAAAGTGATGCTCCCAATTTTCGCATATCAACTCAGAAATGCGCTTTGTGATGGTAGGATGAGTGAGGCTACCTAGAAGCGCTAATTTTTCAGGACTTGCAAACACCATCTCGCCAAGCAACTTGCGGTTTAAGTTGCCGTCTTCAAGGAGAACCTCTTTGCCAAAATGCTCTGCGATTTGCACAAGAGCCGGACTGCCCTTTTGCACAACCTCTCTTGCCAGCTGGTCTGCATCAATCACAAAGCCGCCTCTGCTTTGCAATAGATTGGCGAGCGTGCTTTTCCCTGAGCCGATGCCGCCCGTAAGTCCAATGATGACCGGTTTATGCGATTTGCACATGTATTTTTCACCCTTTATTTTGCATCATACCAACTAAATCCTTGATTTACCTCAGCCACAAGTGCAACCTGCATGGAAAAAGCCTGTTCCATCTCTTCCTTGAGCAGTTTTTTAACGATTTCCTGCTCTGAAAGATGGGTTTCCACAATGAGTTCATCATGTACCTGAAGAATGAGTCTGGATTGTAGCTGTTCTTTTTTCAGTCTGCTATGCACCTTCACCATGGCAATTTTGATAATATCTGCGGCACTGCCTTGGATAGGTGCATTGAGTGCCACTCGCTCACCGAAAGAGCGTTCACTGTATTTTGAGGAGGTAAGCTGAGGGATATATCGCCTTCTTCCAAGCAGGGTGGTTACATAGCCTTGCTCCTTTGCCGTTTCAATAATATTGCCCATATACGCGCGCACACCCTGGTACTTTTGGAAATACTCCTCCATATATTGCTTGGCTTGCCTGCGCATGACCTTGAGGTCGCGGCTTAGCGCATAGTCGCTGATGCCATATACAATGCCAAAGTTCACCGCCTTGGCACTGCTACGCATTTGCGGCGTTACCTGCGCAATATCCACATTAAAAATTTGAGATGCGGTAATAGTATGTATATCCTCACCACTTTTAAAACCATCTATCATATCCATATCATTTGCAATATGTGCAAGGACGCGTAGCTCTATTTGCGAATAATCTGCATCAGAGAGGGTATAGCCTGGTGCGGCCGTAAACATTTTTCGCAGTTGCCGCCCGATTTGTGTGCGCACGGGAATGTTTTGCAAATTAGGCTCTGTGGAGCTGATGCGACCGGTGACTGCTACGGTTTGGTTAAAACGGGTGTGGACCCTGCCGGTTTTAGGGTCTACAAGCTTGAGCAGGCCATCCGTGTATGTGGTTTTTAGCTTCACAAGGGTACGATACTCCTTAATACAATCAATAATCGGATGCTTACCCGAAAGCTCTTCGAGAACATCGGAATCCGTGGAATATCCGGTTTTGGTTTTCCGCTTTACTGGGAGGGCAAGCTTTTCAAACAATACTTCCCCTAACTGGCGCGGAGAATTGATATTAAATTCCATGCCGGATAAGCGAAATATCTCCTGCTGTAAAAGTGCTCCCTGTGCTTGCAATAAGCTTCCAAACTCTGAAATAGCAGAAATATCAACCGCAAATCCGTCGTACTCCATATCTGCCAGTACAAAGATAAGCGGAAACTCCACATCATAATAGAGCTGCTCTTGATGGTTTTTTGCGATGTCTTTCGCATATTGCTTTTCCATTTGGGCGATGGCCTTGCAGCATTTGGCGGCATAAGAAGCCGCTACCTCTTGTGATAGCTGTGATAAGCTTATTTGTTTTTTGCCTTTGCCAATAAGCGCTTCCATGCTGTCAAAGCCGGCAAGACTACCGATATCATATCCGCTCCTGTCAGGCTGGGCAATGTATGCCGCTATGGCTGTATCAAAAGAGGCACCGCAAAGCCGGCCTCCGAGTGATCGGATATAATGAATATCTTCCTTTAAATTGTGCCCGATTTTCGCAATGGGGCTTTCAAAAAAACAAAGCATATCCTCCGGCGCAAGACTGCCCAAAAGGCCGGCTGAAAAATCGAAATAATAGAATTCCTCATGAGCAAATATGCAAACGCCTGCTACTTCGAAAGCGCTTTTCAAGATATAATAACAGCAGGAAGATGCTTTGAGAATTTCTTCAATGCAGGCCTTTGCATGGAGCCCCTCCGTAATGATTTTGGGAACGATATCTGGGGCGGCAGGCGCCACTGGCGCAAGTGGCGGAGCAAAGTTCATTCTTTTCATAAAGCTCTTAAGTTCATATTTTAAAAGAAGGTCTTGCAGTGCAGTTGCATTCGGCTGTTTTGCTCGCAGGTCCTCCAAGGTTTGCTCAATGGGTACATTTCGAATAATAGTGGCAAGCTCGCGGCTTAAAAAAGCCATATCCTTATCCTGTAACAGTTTATCCTTTAAGGTGCCCTTGATTTCATCGATATTGGCATAAAGATTTTCGAGATTTGTATATTTTGAAATTAAGGTTATCGCAGTTTTTTCACCTACGCCGGAAACACCCGGAATATTGTCAGAGCTATCGCCCATCAGGCCTTTTAAGTCAATTAAAGCAGAGGGAGCAATACAATAGCGCTCCTGAACCTCTTTGTCCGTATAGACATCCGTTTGCGGCTGTCCTGCCTTTGTTGCGGCAAGGCAAACAAAAACACCATCGCCGGCGAGCTGTAAGGCATCCTTGTCGCCACTTGCAATAATGCACGAAATCCCTTTTTCCTTGCATTTTTCTGCAATGGTACCGATGATATCATCCGCTTCAAAGCCTTCAAGACTAAGTGAAGGGATACAAAGTGCTAAAAGCAGGTCGCGCAAAGGCTGCATTTGGGAGGCAAGCTCCTCGGGCATTTTCTTTCTGCCGGCTTTATAATTTTCATATTTCTGGTGGCGAAAGGTAGGCTTTTTCAGGTCGAAAGCAACACAAATATACGCCGGGTCATATCCATCGATAAATTTATACAAAATATTTAAAAAACCATACAAAGCGTTGGTATACTCACCCTCCTTGTTGGTCAGAAGGCGTATGCCGTAAAAGGCACGATTAATGATGCTGTTGCCATCTAAGATAAGCAGTTTTTCCATTGCTATATTCCGCCCCCTTTGTTTATTATGTGCTGCATAAAAATGCCCTACACACCGCCATGTAAATGTCTTCTGCAATGTCTTCAATACTTCGCACACTTCCATTACATGAGCATGGCACGCGTTGCCAGCCCATGGCGGCTGATACCGAAAGTGCCGTCCGGTAGGTTGCGCTCAGATGCTTTGCATCTTTTTCGTGAATATCCTTCTCGGCTGAGCCGCTGAATTTGTTTTTTCGCTCTTGCATAAGAAAAAGAGCCAAATCCACCGGCATATCCAAAAAGAAAGTCAAATCCGGAGAGGGCAGACCCAGTAATTCGTATTCGTAAGTGCAAAGCCAATCTAAAAACTGCGCTCTGTGCTTTTCATCTTCAATTTTGCAGGCTTGGTGGATCATGTTGGAGGTGGTATACCGATCCGCTACCACAATTCCGCCTCCCAAATAAAAATCCTGCCACTGCGTTTTATAAGATGCATATCGATCCACTGCATAAAAGGAGGAGGCAGCATAGGGACTTACATCCTCTGCATGGCTTCCAAATTGCCCCTCAAGATACATCTTCACAAGGGAAGAAGAAGGGCTTTTGTAATTGGGAAATTCCACGGACATAACCCGATGGCCGTCCGTGATAAGCCTTTTAGCAAGGAGCTTGCTTTGGGTGGCTTTGCCACTGGAATCCAAACCTTCTATGACAATGAGATGACCATTCATATTCTGACCCATCCTTTAACTTCCTATGTACTTTTGGCGTTTTTCTGCTTGTTTTCCGCAGGACATTTTACCCTCATGGCATTTGTCCGAAACGCAAGGCGGCCCTGCTTTTGCAAAAATGGCAGGTGCTTTTTCCCTCACAAGGCGTAGCATTTCATCCGCTAAAATCTGTATTTCCCACTGGGCTCGCTCACAGCATCGATGAGCAAAGAAATTAAGGAGGCTTCGAGCGTTCATTGTCACCACTAATTTCGTCTCGCAGGCATTAGGAAGCACGTAGCGTGCATCCTCAATCGCCATTTTTTCGGCTGTCTTTTTTGCTACATCAGCATCTTTACCCTCTTTTAACAGAGCATCGTAATGCTTTTCATATAAAAGGGCTGTTAAGGCAGTGTAGTTTTGAACATCCTGCTCCATGGCTTTTTGGTAGATTTCTTTTGCGTGAGGGAGAGCGGCAATATGAGGAGGGGTAACGAAATAGAAATCATTCTCTGATACATAGCGCTGAGACTTTACACTATAGGAAGCAATGCGGTGGCGAGTGAGCTGAGCCAAAAGGCTTCGGCTGATACCTTCAATGCCAAAGGTGAAGCTGATATGCTCAATAGGACTCTCATGCCCCATATTCATCAGCATAGCAATGAAACCGGATATTTTTTCATCATCCTGCTCTTCCATAATGCTTGTGACACCGGCGGAGGAGTAACAAAGCTTTGCCGCCGCAGACACAAGCCTTTCAGGCTCGGGAGTATGGGAAATCAATTCCACGCTCATATGCATTTTCCTCTCATTCTGTTTGCTAAAACGGTGATCATAAAAGCAGGAAGCGACATCATTCTGAAAAGTCGCTTGGGCTCACACAGTAACCTGTATAGCCATTCTAAATTGAGCCGAATAATCAAGGCTGGAGCCCTTTTTGTGCGGCCAGATATACCATCCAAGGTTCCGCCAAGGCCCATTGCTAAGCGAACACGCAGCTTGTCTTTGTTTTTATCAATCCATAGCTCTTGTTTGGGAGAGCCTAAGCATACGAACAAAACATCCGCACCTGAACGGTTAATTTCGTCAATAATCGGAGCATCATCTTTAAAATACCCATCTTGAACGCCTGCTATTTTAAGGCCGGGAAACTGCTTTTGCAGTACCTGCGAAGCTTCCTTTGCAACACCTGGGGCACTACCCAACAAATAAACACAGTAGCCTTCATGGGATAGCTCCTTCAAAAGCGCAAGCGCAAGATCAAAGCCCGAAACACGCTCCGGGAGAGCTCTGCCGTATATTTTTGCGGCATAGATAACACCTATGCCATCAGCTGTGTTCATATCTGAATGATTGAGTATACGGGCAAAATCGGGATTTTGATAACCCTTATACAGTATTTCGGGATTGGGGGTGCATACATAATGAAATCGGTTTGACTTTAGCATGGACAGTATCCTATCCGTTGCCTGTTGCATTGATACCTCGTCAATTCTAATTCCTAAAATATCCATGGTCACAATACTCCTCGAGCTTATATTTTGCAGTACGCATCCATATACGCACGCATTTTAGGTAGCATATCGGCATACATGGACAAAGAGGATAAAAACTCGTAAATATCCACCACATCTACAATGGAATGCACCGTAATGCCATACTGCTCTTTTACCTGTGCTGCTGCAGTTTGATTATTTTCCGTGCCTATCTCACAGCGATTGACGGAAATAAACATATCATGAAGCGCCACATGTGCGGCGCTTTGCAAAATGGGGACGGTTTCCCGAACCGCAGTTCCGGCGGTAATGACGTCTTCTATGATAATGATCCGGTCACCGTCGCGTGGCACATAGCCCACGAGGCATCCACCTTCTCCGTGGTCTTTTACTTCCTTGCGATTAAAAAAGAAGGGTTTATCTACGCCATGCTGTGAGGATAGCGCACCTGCCGCAGTCGTCACCAGTGGAATTCCTTTATAGGCAGGGCCAAACATGGCCTCAAAATCGCCACCGGTAACATCCATAATCAGCTCGGCATAAAAGCTTCCCAATATCGATATTTGGGAGCCTGTTTTATAATTGCCCGTATTGATAAAATAAGGGGAGAGTCTGCCGCTTTTGGTTTTGAATTCGCCAAAGCGTAGCACCCCTGAGTCCATCATAAATTTGATAAATTCTTGTTTTCTCGCTTCTGTCATACAATCCTCCGATATAATAATCATTCTTTACATGATGCAATCAATGACGGCACCAAAGCACGGCGCCGTCATGACACAAAATTAATCAATGCTTGAAATGCCGAATTCCCGTAAATACCATGGCAATGCCATGCGCATCACATGCGGCAATAGATTCCTCATCCCTTACCGAGCCGCCGGGCTGAATGATAGCGGTAATACCAGCCGCCGCGGCCGCTTCCACGCAGTCGGAGAATGGGAAGAATGCATCCGAAGCCATCACACTGCCGGAGGCCTTTTCTCCTGCATAATCGATGGAAAGCTTGGCAGCGGTTATTCGGTTGGTCTGACCCGGGCCTACGCCGGTTGTCATTTTATCCTTGCAGATGACAATGCCGTTACTTTTGGTGTGCTTGACCACCTTTAAGCCAAAGAGCAAATCCTCCATTTCCTTCTCGCTGGGTGCTCTTTTTGTGACGACTTTTATATCTTGCATATATAGTAGCTCCGTATTGACCCTTTGCACCAGTAGCCCGCCGGACACTTTTTTCATATCCATCGCCTTCGGATTTTGAGGCGCGGAAATATCTTTCAGCTCCAAAAGGCGCAGATTTGGTTTGGTTTTCAGTATCGCAAGCGCAGCCTCGCTAAAGGAAGGTGCGATGACGATTTCAATAAAAATCTTTACCATTTCGCCGGCAGTAGCCTCATCGATTTCTCGGTTGGCGGCAACAATACCCCCATAAATAGATACCGGATCAGCCTCATATGCCTTTTGATATGCCGCGCAGATGGTTGTATCTGTTCCAACGCCGCATGGGTTGGCATGCTTTACCGCGACCACGGTGGGCTCGGTAAATTCTTTTAAAAGGTCCAGTGCTCCATTTGTATCATTCACATTATTAAAGCTTAGCTCCTTACCCCAAAGCTGCATGGCATTGGCGAGGGAACCGGGATGGATTTTGCCGCCCTCTTTATAATATACCGCATCCTGATGAGGATTTTCGCCGTAGCGCATATCCTGCATTTTTTCAAAGGTCAGGGTAAGTGTATTTGGGTAGGAAGGCTTATTTTCAAGCTGGTCAAAAAGGTATCCGCTGATGAGGGCATCGTAAGCGGCGGTATGCTCAAACACCTTGTAAGCAAGCAGTCGCTTGGTTGCAAGATCCACCTCGCCAGCAAGGGATAATTGGTCTGCTACGATAAGGTAATCGGCAGGGTCTACAATCACAGCGACATCCTGCCAATTTTTTGCGGCCGCACGGATCATGGTAGGGCCGCCGATATCGATGTTTTCGATGACTTCGGCAAACGAAACGGCTTCCTTTAAAATCGTTTGCTTAAAAGGGTATAAATTGATAGCCACAATATCAATGGGCGAAATGCCAAGCTGCGCAATTTGTTCCATATGCTCCTTGTTAGAGCGCATTGCAAGAATGCCGCCGTGAAGTGCCGGATGCAGTGTTTTCACCCTGCCATCCAAGCATTCCGGAAAGCCCGTAACCTCGGATACGCCGGTGACCGCAATGCCGGCATCGGCAAGTGCTTTGGCGGTACCGCCGGTGGATAGGACTTCATATCCCAGTTTGACCAATTTTTCTGCAAATTCAATGACGCCGGTCTTGTCTGATACGCTGATAAGTGCACGCTTTTTCATGTGTTTACATTCCTCCTGAAATTATTACTTCTGCTTTATTTGGGTTCCAGTCCACCTGAAAACCTAAATTCTCAGTGATAAAACGAACGGGAACCAAAACCCTGTCGTTGGAAATCATCGGACAGTCTTTGTTAATGGTTTCATTGCCATTGACATAGGCTTTTTCATTTCCAACGCTAAGCTTGATGCTTTTATCCCCAAGAGATATACTCACCTCTTGATTTTCATCCTGCCATCCCACCTTGCCGCCCAGGCTTTCAATCAGCGCACGGATAGGGAGGTAGGTTCTGTCATTATATATCATTGGCACGGTACCTCTGCCGGGATCAATTTCGATTTTTTGACCTTTGATATTCATGAGTGGACTGCCAATGCGTAGCTTTATTTGATTTTCTAATGAAAAGAAGTTGACTGTGTAAGAGAGAGTTTCGTTTTTGCTTTTGCCTTTGAAAAGTGAAGAAATTTCTACATCAAAGGCTTCATCGCCAATCATGCCAAGCCTATCTGGACGGAAGATAATGCAAAAATCGGTGCCATATCCACTTGTTTCCACATTGAAGTATTTGCCGCTAACATCCTTATCCTCCTGCGAAAAGTTCCATACCTGACCGGTGCTTTGGCGCGTGAGCTTTACCGTAATATATTCGGCGGCCTCCTTGCTGTATATCTTGCTGTCAAGGCTACAGGACCAAGCATCGGTATAATCGAAAAACTCGGTAGGGAAATACCCCGAAGCCGGCCACGCCACATAAGGAAAACTTCCGGTATTCGCACGGCTTGTATCAAACACATGCATGGTGGAATAGTAGCGATTATGGTTTCCAGCGGCTAAACCAAAAGCAGTTTTAAGAAGCGGCGGATTTAAAATCCATCTTCTATGCTCTAAGCGATTGATATTAGCAGGATCAGAATCACTTAAATAGGAAAGGACACAATCATCCAAAGATGGCAAAAGAGAGGGGGTCATCGATATATTACTGCCGGTAGTAGACCAGATTGCCTTGTCATAAAAAGCATCCTCCATCGCCGGTGGGCGAGCGGGACTGTGCGAGAGCTCATCTGAAGCGGCAAGGAGCACTGCACCATGCTGTGCCATAGTCAGCAGCGTGTCATCCAAGGGTAGATCATATGGCAACCCTGCAATATATCGTGCGAAATTCGCCATATTCAGACCGTTTTGCAGATAATCGGCATGAAGCTTGCCGGCTTGATATGGACTTGCAATGGAGGGAGAAATATCAAAAACCGTTTCGTAAGTGGCAGGCTTTAGAACAGACCACATGGCTTTGATGTCCTGCTTTGAATTTGCTGCTAAAACAGGTGGACAAGAAAAAAACAGGAAAGCTATTAAGCTTAAAAAAGCAAGCTTGGGTAAAAATCTTCGCATCTTGTTCAACCTCCTTATAAACTACGATTATACCACTTTATTCATATTTTTGCAACAAAAATTATACTAAAATAAATAAAAAATTATCTATTGCCTTTAAACGCTTTTTATGGTATGATGATGCACGTTATACGGAGGTGTTGTATGAATATTGATTATATCCTGCAAAAGGTACAAAAAGCGGTGAGATACACCGGTGGTGAATTTGGCAGTGTTGTCAAACCCCTGCCGATTGGGTTGCGTTTTGCATTTTGCTTTCCGGATGTGTATGAAGTGGGAATGTCTCATTTGGGAATGAAGATATTGTATCATCAACTTAACCAAAGGGATGATGTATGGGTTGAACGTGTATTCACCCCTTGGGTGGACATGCAGGAACAAATGAGAGAGCATCATGTTCCGCTTTTTTCCCTTGAAAGCAGAACTCCGGTTGGAGAATTTGATATGGTAGGCTTTACACTTCAATATGAGATGAGCTATACCAATATACTCAATATGCTGGATTTATCGGGAATTCCTATGCTCAGCTGCGAAAGGGAAAACGGCCCGTTTGTATGCGCAGGAGGACCTTGTGCATTTAATCCGGAGCCGCTAGCACCTTTTATTGATTTTTTTGTCATCGGAGAAGGGGAAGAGGTTACACAAGAGGTAATGGATTGCTATCTTGCATGGAAAAATGCAGGGAAAAGCAGAAAAGAATTTTTAATTGATGTAAGCCGCATTGAGGGTATTTACGTACCGTCTTTTTATGAGGTCACCTATCGCGAGGATGGCACCATTTTGGAATATATCCCAAAGGAGGGCGCACCCAAAAGGGTGAAAAAAAGACTTATTGAGGATTTGGATCGTGTATTTTATCCCGAGGAGCTTGTGGTCCCCTTTGGAGAGATTGTGCACGACAGAGCAATGATTGAGCTGTTTAGGGGATGCATCAGAGGCTGTCGGTTCTGCCAAGCCGGTATGATTTATAGGCCGGTAAGGGAGCGCTCCCCCGAAAGGCTGGCAACAATAGCGCAAAAGCTCATGGAAAACACCGGTTATGAAGAGCTTTCCATGACTTCGCTAAGCAGCAGTGATTACTCGGGAATAGGAGAGCTCACTGGCCGCTTGCTTGATCTTACGGAAGGCAAAAGGGTTAATCTTGCACTCCCTTCCCTTCGGGTGGATAGCTTTACGGTAGGACTTATGGAAAAAGTGCAGAACATGCGTAAAAGCAGTCTTACCTTTGCACCTGAAGCCGGCACCCAGCGCTTGCGAGATATTATCAATAAGGGGCTGAGCGAAGAGGATATTTTGACGGGGGTAAGACTGGCCTTTGAAGGGGGCTGGTCCTCTTTAAAATTATATTTTATGATAGGATTGCCGGGCGAAACCATGGAGGACGTTGAAGGCATAGCCCTATTGGCTAAAAAAATTGCAGATGAGTATTACAGTGTGGATAAAATGCAACGAGGAAAGGCACTGAGCATCAATGTCAGCGTTTCTACCTTTGTGCCAAAGCCCTTTACCCCTTTTCAGTGGGAAGGACAAGATGCCATCGAAACCATGCGCCAAAAGCAGCAAATGTTACGAGAAAAAATACGATCAAAGCATACCAGCTTTCATTGGCACGAATCCAAAACCAGTGTACTGGAGGCGGCTTTTTCGCGTGGAGATCGCCGCTTGGCACCGGTTCTTTTTGCGGCATATCAAAAGGGATGCTGTTTTGACGGATGGGACGAATTTTTCGACTATCAGAAATGGATGCAGGCCTTTGAGGAGTGCTCAATTGACCATCGCTTTTATACGCAAAGAAAGCGCAGCTTTGATGAGGTTTTGCCTTGGGATGTAGTGGATTGCGGCGTGTCCAAACACTTTTTAAAGTCAGAATGTGAAAAAGCATTTAGGATGGAGGTCACTCCGAATTGTAGGCAGGAGTGTTCCGGCTGTGGGGTCGGGTGCTAATTCAAATGGAAGGCCGAAAGACAAATAGGAAAAGAGGCTTATAATGGTTAATTATCGAATAAAATTTGAAAAGGATGAGAGCGTAAAATACGTTTCTCATTTAGATACAATGAGAGTGTTTGCACGTGCACTGCGAAGAACAGGGCTTAAAAATTCTTATTCTCAGGGCTTTAATCCACATCCTGTTATCAGTTTGCCAAGCCCTTTGGCGGTGGGAATATCCAGCCTTTTTGAGGTTGCGGATATTGGATTTGACATGGAGATAGACGCAGAGGAAATGCAAAATGCCCTCCATGGAGCCATGCCAAAAGGCTATCGCGTAACAAAGGTCAAAAAGGCAATGGAAGGGAATTTTCCTGCCATTTGTATGGCGGATTACGAAATTGAAATTGAAGGTGCACTTCCTAAGGAAGATGTGGCAAGCTCCCTGATGGCACTGCCTCAGATTATGATGGAGAAAACCAACAAACGAGGGACAAAAACCATTGATATTAAACCGTTTATTCTTTCCCTGAAACAAAAGGAAAGAGAAAAAAGCAAGATTATCCTTGCGGTGCGACTCAAAGCCGGGTCAGAGAGTTTAAAGCCCGAGCTGCTTGTGCAAGCGATGAATAAATATGTGCAGAATTTGACGATTTTTTTTAGCAGAGCAAAACGCATTGCCATTTTGGACGAAAATGGCGTGGATGTTATTTGAAAAATGTTTATTTTAGCTTTGGCAACACTGCCACAAGTGCTTTGGCAATATACTTTGCACTCACCAGTGCTTCGTCCAGTGTGTTGCCGCTGCTACCAACCTCAAGGATAATGGCTCCCGGTGCCAAATGTTCGTTAAATCTTGCACTGCGAACATTAATTGGGCGTGCAAAATTTTTATCGATGGCAAGAAATTGCTGTTGCAGAAGATACGCAAATTTTAAATTATGTTGCCAATTGTCGTGTTTAAACCCAAGTTCATTTGTTCCGATAACACTCATCACCTGAGCTGCTTTTTCACCATTAATTTCGGTAAGCAGCTTTATTTTATTTCCGCTTTTGTCATAGATAGCATCTCTGTGCAAGTCAAGTACAATTTGTATGGAAGGATTTTGTTTGAGTATTTTTGACACAGTTTCATAGGAGTTATTGTACGAGGCGTTGTAGGATGGATAATCATGAATGGTCTTATCATGGATAACCGAAACATTCCCTTTTTCCAGCATTTGCGCAAGAACATCGCCCACCTTCACAACATTTAGTTTTTGATCCGTGGTGCGCTCTTTTTCAGTATGTACAATATTATATGTATCTGAAGGGGAATAGCTTTCGGTGGTGTGCGTGTGTATAATGAGAACTTTCGCTTTTTTTCCAACCTTAAATGGGGGGGAGGCTGAGGTTAAATAATCATGATCAATTGTAAGGTCGGTTTGATTGGCAATGCTGATGATACCTCCAACGGCAGTGTTGCCGGAGGTGGAGGGAATTGTTTGTTCTGTTGGAGGCGGTGGCGCTGTCGTTGTGCTTTGTACATGAGAAGGCGAAGCAATCGGATCGGTTATTGGAGTAGTGGATACGACGGGCAGGGCAGATGGATTTGAAAAGTTTCCGGAAACGGACATCAATACATCCTGTGCCCCTGCTATTTTTTGTCCGGAAACGAAGCCGATAAGTTCAAGAAAAAGATTATCCTGCCCCTTGGCATCAGAAGGAGGTAGACCGATGGTTTCCTCCACGGTGTGCACGACAAAATGAAGGCCGGCATTTTCCAATATATCCATTGCCTTTTCATATAAAAAAGCCGCGGCATACACCAGAATGGCGACACTGATAATAGCAGCAGAAATTGTTTTTTTATTTATCTTAAATGTTTTCACGCGATATATTCTCATAGCATATGTATATGCACAAAGCAAATTGTGTATACAGGCAATGGATGTTTTTTTTGGGAAATGTAAAACTGCTTGACAAACCTTTTTGATAGAGATACAATAATAAATAGGGCAGAGATATTTGCTATTGTGAAAGGAATGAGGCGTATGCGTTCATTGCTAAGCTGCGCACAAATGCGCATGGCAGATAGTGCGGCAACGCAGGAATACGGTATTGCATCCATCTTGCTCATGGAGAACGCTGCCATAGGGGCACTCAGGGTGATGGAAAAGCATTATCAATTGGCGTCACTGCGCATACTTGTGGTGTGTGGCAAGGGTAATAATGGCGGCGACGGCTATGCACTATCAAGGCATCTACAAAATGCAGGAGCCATCGTGTATATTTACATGCAGCAGATGCCTTTGGGCGTGGATTCTCTCCAAAACTATCATAGCGCAGTAAAAATGGGTATCTCGTTTGCAAAGGATTTGCAAGGCAACTATGATTTGGTGGTGGACGCGTACCTTGGCACCGGATTGAAAGGAGAGGTGACGGGGGAGGCGGCAGAAGTCATTTGTGCCATCAATCAAATGAGGTGTCCTATTATTGCACTTGATTTGCCAAGCGGAATAGACGGGGACTCGGGAAGTCATTGTGGCTGCGCTGTTATGGCAACGCATTCAGTCACATTCGGATATATGAAAACCGGTTTAATGCAGTATCCTGGCAGGCAGTATGCAGGAGAGATTACGGTGTGCGATATTTCTATTCCACCGCAGGCGGTGCACCAGTGCACTGCTTTTTTGCCGGAGCATCGGGACATCAATCAAATATTGCCGCATCGCCAAAAGGATGCCAATAAAGGCAGTGTGGGAAAGCTTGGGATTGTGGCGGGAAGCCGCGGGATGGTGGGCGCTGCGGTGATGTGCGCCAGGGGGGCGCTGCGCAGTGGCGCGGGGCTTGTATATGTGGCCGCTCCAAGCGAATTATGGCAGGTATACGCCTCAAAAATGACCCATGAAGTGATTGTACCTGTGGATGGGAAAGGCGGTTTTTCACTCCAGAGTGCAGAAGAAATTTGCAATATGCTAAAAGGGTGCAATGCCTATGTGTTAGGGCCCGGACTTGGAAGTGACAAGTCCGTGTTGCCACTTGTTCAAAAGCTCATTACAAGCACAGATATCCCACTGATTATTGATGCGGATGGCATAAACGCTCTTTCGGGGAATATAAATGTTATAAGAGGCAGGAAGGGAGTTATCCTCACGCCTCACCCAGGTGAATTTGCGCGGCTTACCGGGATGGATATTGCCTCCCTGCAAAAAGATCGCATCAGAATTGCACGGGATTTTTCCGTAAGCTGTGGTGCGGTGGTTGTGCTCAAGGGTGCAGGTACGGTAACGGCTTGCCCGGATGGGACTGTATACATTAACCCTACCGGCAATCCTGCAATGGCTGTCGGGGGAAGCGGTGATGTTCTTGCCGGCGTCATAGGAGCATTGCTCGGTGGCGGCATTGCACCGGAGCTATCGGCGATGGCAGGAGTGTATTTGCACGGCCTTGCAGGGGATATTGCCGCCGAGGAGATAGGGGAGATAGGCATGCTACCGCTTGATGTAGCAGAGGCGATGACGGAGGCAATCAAAGTAATAAGACGGGAGTGATGATTTGTGCATCGTAAGTGCAGCATAATAACTGCGGCGATGCTAATGACAACCCTTATTTTTACTGGATGCAGTAATTTTAAGGTAGGGAACAATGTGTACAAAAAGTTGTATGACCATTACAGCAATGTAACTTCCTACAAAGCAGAATGTGTTGTAACGGTATACTCAGGTCAGACGCAAAATGTATATACAATGCGCCAATACTATCAGAGTCCGGATAAATTGCGCACAGAAATGATTGATAGCAATGGGATTGTAGGAATGGTTTCTGTTCTGCAAGGCAATAAAGCGGTGATCACCTCCGCTTGGGGCAACAAAACGGAAATACATCACACAAGGCCTGCCGAACCGGATTATATGCAGCTGAGTACGTTTTTTGATATATACTATAAAGATAGAGTGGTTCGTGAGGATGCGGATGAAAACGGGGAAAACATTGTTTTGACCGCACAAACAGGTTCGTCCAATATCTATCGGCATACTGCCATCCTGCATGCCAAAAGCAAGAGTCTTCAGCCGATATCCTTAGAGCTTGCCGGCAGTGACGGCAACCTCTATACTCGCATTGAGTATAAAAGCTTTGAAATAGGAAAAGAGATGGACGAAGCGCTGTTTTCATTCTGATTATATTGGAGGATACCAATGAACAAAACAAATATTACTCATCGTACCTGGGCAGAGGTAAATTTGGATGCAATTGCATATAATATAAAGGAAATAAAAAAAACATTGAAAGACAAAACGAGGCTCATGGCAGTCGTGAAAGCGGATGCATACGGCCACGGTTATTTGGAAGTATCTAAAACCATGATAGAAAGTGGAGCGGATGCTTTGGGGGTCGCTTTTATTGACGAAGCAGAGCAGCTTCGCCGTCATGGAATGACCGCACCCATTCTAATTTTAGGATATACGCCCTGCGCCGATTTGTATCGGGCAGCGGATGCCAAGGTGGCGGTGACCATATCTTCCTTTAAGCAAGCAAAAATCCTATCCGATTATTGCGTGCATAAGCAAAAAAGTGCCACGGTTCACATTAAGATCGATACTGGCATGAATAGGATAGGAATTGTGTGGGACGAGGGGGATGCGGCAGAGGTAATTCAAAAGATATGTGCACTGAAAGGAATTGTAGCGGAGGGGTTATTTAGCCATTTTGCATGTGCCGATGAGGGGGATGAGTCCTATTCGGTGTTGCAATGCGAGCGATTTTTAAGCCTTGCAGAGCGCGTACGCCAAAAAGGCATATCCATTCCGATAAGGCATATCTGCAATAGTGCAGGTACACTGAAATTTCCGCATATGCATATGGAGATGGTGCGAGTCGGCATTATCACCTATGGCAGTTATCCTTCGGTGGAATTTGATACATCGCAGATTTGTCTTATGCCGGCCATGAGTCTTAAAACGGGTATCATCAGAGTGCAAGAGGTAGCGAGGGGAAGTCGAATTAGTTATGGGGGCATATTTGAGGCTGCGAAAAATATGAAGATAGCAACCATCCCAATCGGTTATGCAGATGGGTTTTCGCGAATTCTTTCGGGAAAGGTCAAAGTACTTGCGGGCGGAAGGCTTGTGAGCGTTGTCGGAAGAATTTGTATGGACCAATGTATGATTGATGTGTCAGATGTCAATAATATAGAGGTGGAAGATATCGTCACAATTATTGGCGAAGCAGGGGAGGGGTGCAGGATCACAACAGAGGACATAGCGGATGCGATGGGCACCATCAGCTATGAGGTGATGTGCTTAATTGGTAAACGTGTTCCCCGAGTGTACTACAGAAACGGTGAAATCGTAGATGTTCTGAATTATCTTGCATGATTGGCTTAAATTGTATTTGATTTTTACATAGCGATGGTGTATAATAATAGTGACCGCCGTGTAAGTCATACGCAATAGAAGGCCGTTTTATCGGATGCGTCTATGATGCCGGTGGCTGTGAAAAATCAGCGAAAGGGGGCATAGCATTTGCCACAGCTGAAAAGAATATTAATCACCCTACCGGATTCCCTGCTAAAAGAAGTGGATTTATTGGTAAAACTCGAAAACACCAATCGCAGCGAGTTCGTAAGGGCGGCAATGAAGCTTTATATCGGAGAGAAAAAGAAGCTGGAGTTTAGAGAGAGAATGAAAAAGGGGTACCAGGAAATGGCCGGGATTAACATCACCCTTGCCCAGATGTGTTTTGATGCGGATAACGAGCAGCTTATTCGCTATGAGGAAAAACTGGCGGAGTGTGAGTAATAGTGATAGTAAAAAGAGGGGACATTTTCTACGCAGACTTAAGCCCTGTGGTCGGTTCGGAGCAAGGGGGCATTCGCCCTGTTTTGGTGGTGCAAAACGATGTGGGAAACAAATACAGTCCCACCATTATAGCGGCGGCGATAACCTCGCAAATCAACAAAGCAAAGCTTCCGACCCATATTGAAATCAACGCGGAGGAGTATGGTCTTGCAAAAGATTCCGTGGTTCTGCTCGAACAGATCAGGACCATCGATAAAAAGCGACTGCGCGAGAAAATTGGCCATTTGGATGACGAACTGATGGAAAAAGTCAATGAAGCAATTGGTGTAAGTTTTGGTCTTGATGAGTAAGCATGAGGAGGCAAAACCGTATATCAGGGAGGGTAACAAATGAGGAAGATTCATGCAAAGGCGCTAGCTATTTTTGTGGCATGTTTCGTGCTACTCAGTGCGGTGGTCATTGCGGTTCCGGGAGCACAGGACGATCCGGTAGTTACGCTAAGCTATGTAGAGAATGTATTTTGGAATAAAATACAGCAATACATAGATGAGCGACTGTCAATTACGCACTTTCAGGTCGTGAATGTACCTGCGGGAAAAACGGTATTATGCAAAGAAGGGTGTGAACTTATTCTTCGCATGGGAAGTGCCACGGTGATTGCGACTGCCAAAGGCGGTTTGGCGGATGTGAGCGTAGGGGAAGACATTAAAAACGCAGAGTCGATGCCGTCCAATCACCAGCTCATCGTTCCGGTGGGAGATGGCAGAGGTCTAAAAGCACTAACCGATGTCATCGTTCTGGTAAAAGGGGAGTATAGCATAGAATAAAAGGAAATCATAAAAAGCGAAGAAGTGGCAGACTTCTTCGCTTTTTAAATTGAATGCATATATATAATTAAAATATTATATATTTAATAATTAAAGTATTATTTTATTTTCATTCAATTTTTTTATCACATATGCACAAAAAATATTTCAATTTTGTTACATAATACATATGGAATTATTTTTCACTGCATGTTATAATATAACCATAGTAATATGTCCAATTTGCAACAAAGAAACGGCGAACAAAAAAAGGAGGAATTATGATGACAAGAAGAATCTTATCACTCGTCATGGCGGTCATGATGTTGGTCTCCATCTGCACGTTTGCAGCGATAGACAGCACGGGCATCGTCATCGGCGGCACCACCGTCATGGGCGAAGGTGCAGGATTTGTGGGAGCTGTGTCCGTGTCGGGAACGACGGTGACCATTACCGCAAAGCTCAAGGGTCCTATCACCAACTTAAATACGGCAAAGTTTGGTGTAACCTACAACAAGACAAATGTAGAAATGCTCAATGCGGCAGGCACAACGGCAGTTACTGCGTATCAGAACAGCGATTTTATGACTGATGCAGCAGTAATCGCCATGGCAACCTATACAAACATACCTACAAACTACAGGAAAACGTTAAAAGCATTGGTTCATAGTCAGCCCACCCTATACTATACTTCAGTCGGGTTTGATAAAATCGTTCCCGGCCAAGCAAGTGCAAATTATGCGCCTGCCGCCGGAAGTGAATTTACAGCAACCATGAAATTCAGA
>CAZQDP010000015.1:0-34796 GCA_964592375.1 uncultured Eubacteriales bacterium
ACCAAATAAAGCAGCTGCAAGGCAAAAGCTTGCCTCAGCGTCTTACAATTGAAAAAACCGGACCAAACGAAGGGACTTTAACGATTAATGCAAGTGAAACTGAATCCGAAAACGCAAAAACGGCATTCCAATATCAAAATGGCCAGATTGCGTGTTCCTTTGCAAAAGATGGCTTTTCTTCCACCTATGACTTATCGGTTGTTAGAATGGAAAATAAAGTCGTTTTAAAAGGCAGTATGGTCATGGGAGACAGTGCAGGAAATTTAAAGATTACCGCTGATATTTCTGCGGAAAAATAAAGGATGAGCAATCGCATGCTACCAAATGGATTTTTTATATTGGGAACTCATATGTCCAGTTATCAGTTCTTCCTATATTTTGGGGTTATTGTAGCATTTTGCATTACCCTGCAAAGGGCCGGAGCACAAGGGATGCCTCTTTTGAAAGTGCAGCTCCTCCTTCTTGCCATGGGCATTGCAGGTTTTGTAGGCGCAAGAACACTCAATATCGCACTCAATATCGGGGTTTATCGGGAGCAACCTTGGCGAATTTATACCCTATCACCTTTAGGTTATTCGCTGTATGGCGGTCTTATTCTGGGCGGAACGATTGGCATACTCCTCTGCATAGCCACAAAAATCCCTCTTTGGAAGCTACTTGATTGTGCAGTGCCGGGCATCGGCCCGGGCATTGCACTCATGAAGCTTGGGTGCTTTTTAAACGGCTGCTGTTTTGGAATTCCTTCAAAGTTGCCATGGTCAGTATTATTTCCCGCCAATACACCTGCCGGAATATACTATTTTTCAAAGGGAAGCGGCCTTTTTAATTTGTCGTTGCCCTCTGTGCATCCTACGCAGCTGTATGAAGCGGCATCTGCACTTTTAGCCATTTTCATCGCTCACCTCATCAGTAAAAAAAACAAATGGGATGGCGCCATGGCGCTTACCTTCATTTGCATATTTTCCATCTGTAGAATGAGCATTGTTTATGTGCGAGCTTGGTACTCTCCCGGTGAATTTCAGAAAACTATTTATAGCACTTTGTATTTTGTATTCATACTGTTATCGCTAATGATTTTTATAAGGAAAGCAAAAATGCATAAAAGGGGGTCTTTTATCAATGAATAAATTGCAATGGATGCAAAAGGAAATTAGCATGTGGGAGAAAGAGGAGATGATATCCCAAACCGAAGCAGAAAAGCTCCGGAGTATGTATCAGCCGATAGGACAAACCAATACGCTTATCATTATCTTTGCAATTATTGGGTCTATTCTCATCGGTGCCGGCATCATACTCATTGGCGCCAAAAACTGGTATACCCTTCCCATTTGGCTTCGCACCGCAATTGCATTTTCTCCGCTTGTATTGGCGCAAGGACTTACCGCTTTTACCATGAAAAATAAAATGCAATCAATCCCATGGCGGGAAGGTGCCTCTATTTTTCATTATAGCAGTGTGTTTTTTGTGATTGCCATGATTGGCCAAATTTTTCATTTACCGGGCAATTTTGATGTGTATGTCCTATTATGTGGCCTACTTGGGCTTCCCTTGGTTTATCTCTTACAATCTGTTGGTTCGTCCATCATATATTTATGGAGTATCCTGGTTTGGTGCGGCATGAAATCATTTGATTATTCAGCACATGAGTCTTTCGAAATCTATTGGATTTTTGCACTGCTCGCTCTTTTAGCACCATTTGTTACTTCTTCTATTCGTCATCATATTTTGGGAATTCGAAGTGGACTGCTTGCCTTAACATCGGCCATTGCAGGTTATTTTGTCATGTTATTTTTGACCATATGGGTAGATAATGATATTCATACGGCACTTTTTGTTTTCATTCTCTATGCAGTGGTTTTATATGCTGTTGATGCTGCTTTTTATAAAACGGTATCAAGCTATTTACATCGTCCGCTAAAAATACTCGGCTCATTTGGCATTATCGTTATCATGTATATTACTTCTTACGGTGAAATTTGGACAATGCCGTATAATAAGCTCACAAGATACTATCCTGTACTCTCGCTTTGTGTTCTTGGCATCTTGATGCTCGCCTTGATTTTGGCAGTATCCATAAGAAGGCTCCGGAACCTTGATGATATTTTGATGGTTGCATTTCCCCTTTGCATTTGTGCGCCACTTGTTTGGATGAGTTTGGTGGTCATTGCACCATATATGCTCATGGCAATCATTGTAAATCTTATGCTGCTTTGCCTTGGCCTATTGATGGTTTTAAAGGGTGTGAAAGGGCTTTCCATCAGCACTGCAAATGTCGGCATGCTGATGATTTGCCTGCAAATTGTACTTCGTTTTTTTGATTGGCAAATGGACTTCTTGTTCCGTGGTATTGCATTTTTGATATTAGGTATTGGCTTTTTGATGCTGAACTTACACCTTGTGAAAAAGAAAAAGGCGGTGATTTAAGTTGAAAAAATATGCATATATTCTACTTTCTATATTAATCGTGCTCCAGCTCGCTGTCCCTGCTTATATGATTGCCGAGAAACATGATATCCTGCAGAGCGGTAAAGAGTTTCGTTTTAGAGTAATGCCGGTAGATCCTTATGATGCATTTCGTGGCAGATATGTGGCAATCAATTTTGGTCAACGTAGCCAAAGCATAGAGAATTTTATGCCAAAAAACGGTAAGATTTATGCAATCATTGAAACAGGTGAGGATGGTTTTTCTACCGTTGCAAGCGGAAGCATACAAAAGCCAACGAATGCGGATTACCTTTTTGCAAAATATCAATATGGGCAAATTCGCCTCCCCTTTGACCGATATTATATGGATGAAAAATTAGCACCCAAAGCAGAGACCACCTATCGAGCAGAGCGAAGGGATGCATATGTCGTTTTAAAAGTGAAAAATGGCAAAGGCGTTATTGAAGGACTGTATATCAATGATGAACGAATTGAGGATTATGTTAAAAATCTGAAAGAATAAATTGATTAATTTGCAAAAAAACCTTGAAAATAGCCGATAAATCAAGTATAATAGAAAAAGTTATTATATAAGGCCCCTCTGGGCTTTGCGCATACAAAGGAGAAAATAATGAATATATTGAAGCTTTGGGAAATGGATCAAGCACAAAAGGAAAAAATCATGCGCCGTGCGGAGGTGGATATTTCTTCACATATCGCACTCGCTACGCAGGTTTCTGAGGATGTTCGCCTTCGTGGTGATGCGGCGCTCGTTGAATATACAGCAAAGTTTGATAAGGTCGTGCTAGGCATTGGCGATATTAAAGTTGCCGAGGAGGAAATTGAAGCCGGTTACAATCGCATAGACCCTGTAGTGCGCGATGCTATTACCTATGCAGCCGGTAATATTCATAATTTTCATGAAAAACAGCTACCAGAAGAAATGTGGTTTACCGAAGTAGACAAAGGCCTGATGGTCGGCGAAAAGACGACTCCTATTGTAGATGTATGCTTATATGTGCCTCGTGGTAAGGGTAGCTTTCCTTCTGTACTTTTAATGCTTGGAATTCCTGCTGTTGTGGCAGGTGTGTCAAAGATTGTGGTCGTTACTCCTCCCAACGAAGAGGGCAAAGTGGATGATACACTTTTGGCCGCCGCAAAAATCGTTGGCATAAAAGACATTTATAAGGTCGGTGGCATTCAAGCTGTTGCCGCCGCTGCCTTTGGTACGCAGACCGTGCCAAAATGCCACAAAATTATAGGCCCCGGCAATGCATATGCAACCGCCGCAAAGCGAGTGCTTGCTAATTATATCGACACCGGCCTGCCGGCCGGACCTAGCGAGGCGATTATTTTGGCAGATGAATTTGCCGATCCTCACAAGGTAGCACTAGACTGGATGATAGAGGCCGAGCACGGCCCTGATTCTGCTTCACTTCTTGTGACCCACAGTGAAGAGCTTGTCTATAAAGTACTTCCTATTGTAGACAAACAACTGGAAAAAATTTCAGACAAGCGCCGCGGTTTTATTAAAACTAATTTTTCCACCTATGGTGGCGTGATTATTACAAGAAGTCTTGAAGAGTCTATTGCATTTGTCAATGAATATGCACCGGAGCATATGGAAGTGATGACCAAAAATCCATTTGACCTGCTTCCGATGATTAAGAATGCAGGTGAAATTCTACTTGGAGATTATACCCCCATTACTCTTTGTAATTTTCTTTTAGGCCCCAATGCCATTTTGCCCACGGGTGGGTTTGCTAAAACGTATTCCAGTGTATCTGTCTTTGATTTCTTAAAGAGATCCTCAATAGGCTATGCTTCTCGCGAAGGCTTTGAGCGAGTGCGAGATAAAGCATACATCTTTGCAACCGCCGAAGGTTTTGATACCCATGCTTTGGCCGCAAAGGAACGCACATAATTTTATACGATAATTCATTCCCATGTATCAATGCGTTTTTATGAAAGGAAAATGAATGATGATAAACGTGAATAGAAATTCAACCGAATCTCAAATGGCAGTGTCCATCGCTCCGGGCCCGCTCAAGTCCGATTATAGAAAACACATCAGCACTCCCCTCCCCTTTTTAAACCATATGATTGAGCATATCGTATGGCGTTGCGGTCTTAACATCACTTGTGATGTTAAAACTACTGATTTTTACTTAACCCATGTTGTGAGTGAGGATCTTGGCATCACGCTTGGAAAGGCAGTTGCCGAATACATACGTCAAAATATTGCTTCCGGACTTGCCGGCTATGCCAGCGGTGTGGGTATGATTGATGAAGCGCGTGCACTTTGTGCCATCAGCTTTGAAAACCGTGCATATTTGGATTTTGAATGCAAAACAACCCTCCCTGCACAGACGGAAGGGATGCTCAGCGAAGATATTCTTACCTTTATTGAAGGTTTTGTACAAGGTGCCTGCTGTACACTTCATATTTCAATTGAGAAGGGTGAAAATGGGCATCACATTTGGGAGGCAGCGTATCGCGGGCTTGGCATTGCAATTGGCGAGGCTTTAGCTCATAATCCTTCCAGAAGCGGAATGACCTCCGGCGTTGCAGGTCAAATTGAATTCATTGTGGAGTAACAAATATGCTGAAATATGATAAAATATTATTTGACATGGATGGTGTCATTACCTCTGAACAGAATTATTGGAATGCGGCCGCATTATCCGTATATGAGCTTACAGCCTCAAAAGATTATTTTGGGGCTGAAATTTTGGATATCGGCAAAGTTTTTTTAAATGTAAAAAGCATTCGAGATACGCTTTTCTATCAGGATAAAACCATCGTTCTAATGAAGAATTTGGGAGTGAATACCAATTGGGATTTGGCTTATGTTTTGTTTGCAGCCATGCTTTTTTTAGATGAAAAGAAAGATTTTATTCGCATTTATCATTATTACAGTGATCTTGGGCTTTGCGCTCCTCATTTGTACTTGCATGTGAGCGAAAAGCTTTCCGCGGTGCTTCCCGGCATGGATTGCAGCCGATTTGGAACCGTTTGGAAAACACTGCAAACTGCCTTTAACGGTTGGTACTATGGGGAAGCTTATTTTGAAAAGGCATACGGGTACAAGCTTGCTAGGCCAAAACCCGGCCTCATGGAAGGTGAAGAGCCATTATTGGGACATGAAAGAACAGAGCACATCTTGTCTTCCTTGGTACAAAAAGGGATTTGCCTTGGCACCGGCACCGGGCGGCCTCGCATGGAATTTGAAATACCCATCAAATCTTGGGGCTTTGACCGCTATTTTGATCCCGATTGCTGTATTACGCACAATGAAATTATCAGTGCCGAAAACAATCTGAATATGAACAGCATCAGCTTATCTAAACCTCATCCGTATATTTTTTTAAAAGGCATCTTTGGTATGAAATATTCAGACGGAGCAATCATTAGCGGTGATTATGACACCGAAAAAATCTCTCGCACCTTAATTGTGGGAGATGCCGGCGCAGATATCATTGCCGCAAAGGCAATTCATGCCGATTTTGCGGCAGTACTTACAGGAATAAGCGGAAAAAACGCCCGCAGCTATTTTGAAAGCATGCAGGCGGATTATATTTTGGATGATGCATCAGCACTCATGCAGCTTAGCTTTTCACCGCTTTAAACAGTGCCTCGATGGCCTGAGGCAAAATGTCCGGCAGTATGGCTTCGTGGCTTGGTGATATAATAAGACCGGTCGGAAAAATCTTTTTCAGTTCCTGCACCTTGGCACTTACTTCTTGCGGGCTGCCATGCACAAGCAATTCCTGCGCATCAACACCGCCGCAGAAAGATACCTTCTGACCAAACTGCTTTTTAAGTTCTGCCGGATCCATGCCGGTAGCCAATGCCTGAATTGGATGAATAACATCTACTCCCGCATCAATAAGATCGGGTATAATATCTTTTACCGCTCCACAGGAATGGTGAATGACTTTCAGTCCATAGCTTTTTGCTTGTTCCACAAGCAATCTGGTGCCAGGCAGTACAAACTCACGAATAAGTGCCGGGGAAAGCATCAGTCCCGTTTGACTGCCAAGATCATTCCCAATGAGTACGGCATGCAATTTTCCTTTGGTATTTTCATAAAATATTTTATTTGCTCTTAAATAAAAATCAGTAATTTTATCAATCACGACCCGAAACATTTCCGGGTCAGTCAGCATTTTAACCAGTGCCGTCTCCATTCCAAAGGCCGCACAGGCATCCTGAAAATGAGCGGACCAAACCACGCCCATGACCGCCTTGCCCATTGGTGCATTTTCCACAATTTCTCTGCACTCTTTAGGAGATATGTATTTTTCAGGCTCAGGCCACGGAAAATCATCGATTTTAGAGGGGTCTTCATAATCTTCAAAAAATCCGGGAGCAGTGAGCGTTCTATCTGGCAATTTTTCCTTTGCAAAGTCAAAAGCCGCATAAATAGCATTGCTTTCGGGCGAATGATACGGAAGCTCCACGGGATATACATCGTCATCCACTGCATTCATCAGACCTTCGTCATCCTTTACCCCAAAGTATGCAAACAGTGCAGGTCTAGCCTGCATATCGGGCAGTCCAAGCCAACTGGCTGGTCTGTCCACCTCTTTGCGTTCTATTGTTGCCAAAAATCTTTCTAAATGGGTCATACACAGCATCCTACTTTTAGAACATTAAATTAGACGAGTACTACTCGCCTAATCCGCATTATATTATATAAATTATTTTAAATATTTACTGGGATCCGTTGGTTGGCCGTTTTTTCTTACCTCAAAATGCAAATGTGGACCGGTTGAAAAGCCGGTATTTCCAACCTTGCCAATCACATCCCCCTTTGCAACAACCTGACCTACTTTTGAGTCTGTTTTACTCATATGCCCATACCAAGTCTGGTATCCATTTTTATGATCAACCTTTACAAGTAAACCGTAGCCGCCATTATAGCCTGCAAATACAATCACTCCGTTGTCTGCCACTTTGATAGGCGATCCGGTGCTACCTGCTATATCGAGTCCGGTATGCATTCCGCCCCAACGTCTGCCATATCTTGAAGTGATGGTTCCATAAAAGGGTTGAATAAACTTTCCGGTGCCAACACCTGAAGGCAATTCCTTGATGCCAATCTTGACTACTTTATCTATCGGTGCAGAAACAACCTGCGTGCTCACTTCATTACGTTCAACCTCTTTGCCGTTAATGCGAGTAATAACCGCTTCAATTCGCTTTTGTCCATGCTTGCCTTCACTAACTACAGAAGTTCTCCCCTTATATAGCCCATCTGACTCTATTTCCTTGGTTTCATAAGCAATCGGTTCGGTTATGGTTTCATTCTGCACAGTTTTTACGCTAAAGAGCGGAATAGGTGCAGACACCATCAATACATCCCCTTGATGGATATTCTCCGTTGCAGACGGATTAAGTGCCAAAATATCATTGACTGAAGTAGCATTCGTTCGAGCAATCCCCCACAAAGTGTCTCCTGCTTGAACAGTATAACTAATCTTTTCAGATTTGGTGCCGCATAGCGTTTTTACAGCATTTTCAACACTAGTAATCTCACCCACAACGCTCACTTTTTTTTCAATGGCTACGCTGTCTACCATTTGTACCTTCGTATCTTCAGACACATTTCCGACGACTTTGCGGGCAGCTGCATTGATCGCTTCATTAGCCTGTTCCTCCGTGGCCAAAGCGGCAGTCTTATTGCCATTAATGGTAATGACAAACGATGGAGCGGTAAGCTGAGACATGGCCATTACCGTTTGGGATACGTCCTCATAAGTTGAAAAATCATTCTTTCGGACAATCCGAAAAACAACTTGCGGAGCACCCCCAATATCCCCTGCTCTTCCTGTCAATTCCTTCAGTGTATGATTAACTGTAGGAACAATATCGCTTGCATCCTTCTTGTTTGGCAGGCAACCTGCATATTTACCATCGATATATAAATCATAGCCAACAGCGAAAAACGAACTGTAAATCATCAGAAAAGCCGTAACAAGCACCAGTACAGCAATCGCACCAACTCGCTTTTCCCCCAAGTTGCGCATGAAGTAGATTAGATTATGGTCTTTATCGCTTTTCGATTGATGCTTGTGTGACGTTGTGCCTTTGCCCTCCACCGATAGATTTTTACTGTTTTCCACAGATATACGCTTGCTACGCTCTACCGAAATAAAATTGCGGTGTTCTGCCGTTACATGCTTGCCATTCTCCGCAGGCATGCTTGTAGAACTTTCCAAAATATCAACTTTTTTCTTTTGCTCATTGAAAGCTTTGAAACGCAAACGGGCAAGTAAGCTTTCGCTTGCTTGCCTAAGTATGCTAACTATATTAAATATTTTTTTCTTGCTTTGCTGATAGGATGGCAAGGTAATGACAATTCCATCCTTCTGTTTAGGGTGTATATCAGCGACTGCTATGCAGCTTCTCATTCTTTTTTCTTTTATATTATCATTTGTTCTAACAAAGACGTCAATTTCATTTTTCCTCATCAAACCACCTGCCTCTTTGTTACAATTATATTACATATCATGTCCGTTGTCAAGAAAAAATATGCTTATTTACTATCTTTTATCAAGCGGTATGTAATCATTTCTACCACAAATGCTTTTATAAGCAGGCCTTATAATTCTTCCGCCTGTCATCACCTCTTCAATTCTGTGCGCACACCAACCGACAATTCGAGAAATGGCAAAAAGCGGGGTATAAAGCTCCGGTGGAATATTCAGCATTTTATATACAAAACCCGAATACAAATCCACATTAGCAGAAATGACCTTTCCATTGCCTTTTACTTTATCAAATACATCGGGGGTTAATCGTTCTACCGCTTCATATAAATAGTATTCCTCAATACAGTTTTTGTTCTTTGCAAGCTCTATCGCCTTTTCTTTTAAAAGAATTGCTCTTGGGTCTGAAAGCGTATACACCGCATGACCCATTCCATACACAAGCCCTGTTTTATCATTTGCTTCTTTATTGATGATTTTTTCGAGATACTTTGCGATCTCATCTTCGTCGCTCCAGTTTTTTACGCTTTTTTTTATATCGTCCATCATGGCTTCTACTTTTGCATTCGCGCCGCCATGCTTGGGTCCTTTTAGGGAACCGATTGCGGAAGCGATTGCCGAATAGGTATCTGTTCCGGAGGAGGATACCACTCTGCATGCAAAAGCGGAATTGTTTCCGCCGCCATGCTCTGCGTGCAGAACCATGAGAAGATCCAAGGTTTCCGCTTCGAGTTCTGTGAATTTCCCATCCAGTCTCATCATATATAAGAAATTGCGTGCAGTACTTACATCACTTTTTGGTGGATGCAAGCATAAGGTTTCATTATGATAATAATGCCTTTTGGTATGATATGCATACGCAGCCATAACGGGCAATCGAGCGATGAGCTCAATAGACTGACGCATAATATTTTCAATACCGATATCATCCGGGTTGCTATCATATGAATAGGATGCAAGTACCGCCCTTGCAAGCTTGTTCATGATATCCTTGCTGGGCGCCTTTAAGATCATATCCTCGGTAAATCCGGTAGGCAACGTTCGCAGCTCACCGATAAGGTTGCAAAAACGCTCCAAATTATCTCGATCAGGTAGCATACCAAAAAGTAAGAGAAATGCGGTTTCCTCAAAGCCATACATTTTTTCAACAACATGCGTCTTCACAAGCTCGCGAACATCCATACCACGATAATACAGACCCCCGTCTACCGGCACACGCTCTCCATCATCTATAATGTAGCCCTTTACTTCCCCAATGGAGGTTAACCCCGCCAATACGCCCGTTCCGTCCTCGTTTCTCAGACCGCGCTTTACTTTATATTTTTCAAAATGATCGGGATCAATTTTGTAATGTTCTTTCGCTAAATCCAATAATACACTGAAGTTTTCTACATAACCAGCCATCACTTACACCCGCTTCCAAATTCTAATGACTAATTATAGCATATTTTTTGTATGCAGTCAATACTTCGTGTATCGGAGGACGCATTTTTTGCAATTTTGTATAAGCCAATCCTTCATTTTGTGATGTAAATATAGTGATAATTGTCATAAATACATAGATTTCATAACACAAATGAAATATCTTACATATTAAAAGCATCATTTTTGCGCTTTGCATTTGGGTTTTTTAGGAAAAATCACGTTTCTCCTTTTGTATATATAGGCTATTTCAGCACAAAAGGGCGGAGCATTAATTCCCCGCCCTTGTATAGCATCCTACAGCTGCCTATTTATTTGGAATGAGCAATAGCTTCCCGGGATCTAGACTTTCGTTCTCTTTAATACTGTTTGCGTTTACAATACCGGAAATACTTGTTTTGTAGCGCTTTGCAATTTCCCACAAATCATCGTCTCTTTGTACAAAGTACATAATGACTGATGCTCGTTTCTTTTCTGCGGCAGGCAGCTCTTCAATATTGGATACAATTTCTATCTGCTCTACTTTTGCAATTGCAATATCACACCCAACAATAATTCTCACCTCAATTTCACCGGCACTGTTTAAATTATAACTAATGTGATTTACTTCTGCATTTGCAGTGGCCTCTCCTTCTACATTGCTCGCCAAATCCGCCGTTACAATAAACGGAATTTCTTGTTTGAAGCTATATACAGGATAATCATCACGGTTTGATAAATAGAGCACGTATACATCCACCGCACCGTCAATTTCTGCTTTTCCACCACCGACCCTGCAATCCGATACATATGGCTTTGCCACCACATTATAAATCCGTTCAATACCCGGCACGTCATCGGGTGGCAGAATGACCTCTCGAATAGTTGACTGTGCATTGGCGCCAATGATATTTTCTTGAATGCCAATGTACTGCTTTTCCACTTCCATCTCCGAGACAGTACTATATACATCTGTAAGTACTTGCAGATTACTTTGCTCATATGCCTTGATGCTGATGTCTATCTTTATATCGCATACAATAATCCGCATGTCACCGTCTGCATCTCTCTCAGAGGCGATATGAACATCCTTGACCTGCATCATTGTACTTACCTGCATATCTTCACGAATGCCCTGCACATCAATGATTTCGGTGAAGGGAATTGCATTTTCCATAAACTCAATCTTGTTGTCACTCTCAAGAGAATATAGCGTACAGACCTTCATTTCAGATTTAATAATCACCTTATTGCTAATGACCTTGATATCTTTTTCGCCCAAATGGATGTCCGTTTTAAGGATATTGCCAATAGCTGGCTTGCCCTCCGGCAATTCAAGCCTTGCAGAAAGATGGATTTCATCTATTTTCCTGGCACACTCGCCGGAAACGGTCAGTGTTTTATATTTTGTCTCCACATGATTGTCTTCAACATCTGTGATGTACTCAATTTCTTTTTGCCCTTTCATCTGGATGTTTGCCTCTACAATAGACTTAATGGCTATTTTTCTACTATTCACCAGATGAAACTCCAAATGCTGTAAGTCGGCCATCACATCAACATCTAGATCTTCCTCATTGCCTTCCATCTCTTCTGTGTGCGTAAAGTGGGTTGAGCCGTTTATTCCTTTCACTCCGCTTCCCGTATCGGGTATGTATAAAATTTTGTAATCTATTTTCCCCTTCAAAATGAGCTTCCCTTCGGCAATATCCTTTTGTAGCACTACTGCGTCACCGTCTACTTGAATGATTTTGAGTACATCCGGCTTCGCATCGGGAACGATCATATCGCTGTCAACAAAAATCCGACCGGTTTGCATGCCGGCTGGATAATGTATCGTGTGCCTGCTTTTTTTAATTTCCATTGTGTTGTCCTCCCTACATTTAATCATTGCAAATTTGATATTACATATGTATGAAGCCGGATAGTCCAATATGCATAATGATGAATGGATGGACATAAAAAAAGGAGCCGAAGCTCCTTTCTTAATACAATTTATACCCCGCTGTGCCGTGAGTAAATATCATGCTCTTAACCTGCGTGTGCAGGCGGGAAGTTCCCAACTGTTTTGCAAGTCCCCTAACGTCAAAGACGGGGGCATTTGCGTCCCGGCCGGAGATTAAATCCCTAATAAATTCTGTTGGTTAAAGCTGATGGTTTCACGCACACCGCAGGGCACTTCTTTTGTGCTTTTTCATTATAACACACCTTGCGGAAAATTTCAATCCTCAAAATCAAAAAGATCAGAATTTCTTTCTTTGAAAATAGTGTATACCTCTTCCAATATTTCCGGGTCTTCCACGCTTAAAAGATTATCTTCATTTTCTTCTTCGCCCTCTTCGAGTTCCATAATTACAACCGCATCATCTTCTTCATTGGTAGGTAGTAAAACAACATATGTCGCATCTCCATGTTCTATGCTGTCTAAAAACTCAAATTCTACCTCATTTCCTTCTTCATCTGTCAAAACAATCTTGTCATCCTCCAACACTTCATTTTCCGGCGTTGGATTTTTAAACTCCTCACTCATCTTGCGCACTCCTCATCATTTATATTTTTATATAGAATATGTCGTATTATTCATTGGATCAAACATTTTCATCCAAATAGCTCTGCAAAATGACAACGGCAGAAATCGTATCAACAATTTTTCGCCGTTTTCCGCTACCCCTCATGCCCACTTCGTTCATGATTTTGTGTGCGCTAACCGTGGAAAGTCTTTCATCTCTGTACATAATTTCAACGCCGGATTCCGATAGCCTTTGCCCAAATTCTTTTGCAATTTCCGCACTCTCCCCTACGGTGCCATCCATGTTTTTAGGCAGCCCAACGATGACCTTTTGTGGTTTGTGCTCAAAAATAACTTTCAGCGTTTTTTCCACTTGGGTAGGAAAATGCTTTTCTTCAATATTCCCCAGTGGGGTGGCTAAAATGCCAAGTGCATCACTGATGGCTATGCCAATTCGCGCCTTTCCATAATCAATTCCCATCACCTTCATACACTTTCACCACGAATCAGTCCAATGGCAATTTCGGTGCTGACATGCGCCTTCTGTCTCATACTCTCTACATTTTGCCTTAAATTACTTTTAATCTCATCGCTGCTTCGAATGCATTTATCAATTAGTCCTTTATAATCCCCTGCAACAAGGGCACGTGGGTCCATATAATATGCCTGACCAATGTATTTTTGAAAGCTACTGACTTTGGGGTCATATATAATCCCCACTGCCGGCACTGCGAGCATGGAAGCATACACGAGCATATGAAGCCGTACAGAAATCACAAGCTCAGAATGACGGATAAGTGCAAAGGTTTGTGTTAAATTCAAGCATTCATCTATGAAAATCGACTTGCATTCCATTCTTTTCATGATATTTCTACCCACATAAGCATCATAAGGATAATGCATTGGAATAAAAATCGGGGTATAGTGATGCTCCTTAGCAATATAGTCCCCCATTTCAGCCATCAGTTGAATAAAATTTCTCGGTGCTTCCTTCCATTCACGTACGGAGATGCAAACATATTTTTCATCCTTACCAATGCCAAGGCGCGCGAGTATATCATTTGTGCAGGTTTGGTCGCATTCACAAAGTGCAAATGCAGGATCTGCAGTAACCACAATAGGTGGAACGTTTATTGCAAGCTTAGACAGCTCTTCCCTTGATTCTTCATCTCTTAGCGTAATATAGTCCACTGTGTTTAGCGTTTTTGATACTCTTTTTTTATTAATACCACGAACGATAGGACCAATGCCATTGGCGTATAGCATGACCTTTGTGCCGGCCCACTTTGCAATTTTGATACACCAAATATAATAAAGCAAAGATTTTGTACTGGTTACATCCTGAATAAGATTGCCGCCGCCGGCTATAAATAATTTGGTTTTGCCAAGGGTCTTCCATAACTTCCATACATTGAAACGATTAAAAGAATCGACACCATATAAATGCATGGTTTCCTGCGGATTGTAGGACATTACGCTAATTCGCATAAGTGGATCCTTGCTACGAAGTTCACTGACAACCGCTTGCAAAAGCGCTTCATCTCCACTATTCTTATATCCATAATACCCCATAATCAGCACATCGTACGTTCCGCTTTCCAATGCTTCCTTATACATTCGGAGATTGTCGTTAACCATGCGCGAAATTGAATAATACTGCTTCACGACACGCCTGCAATATTCGCCCATGGCCCACCGCTCCTCGCCCGTGAGTGAGAAGAGCTTCAATATATCTTCTTTGTATTCATTTAGCGATAAAGGCTTGCAACCACGGCAGGTAAAATTGGTATGAATGGCTTCCTCCAACTTGCTTTGATCAAATACTCCGATATACCCTGCAACACCTGTGATAATGACCGGCTTTGCCATGGCCATCGGCTCTAATATCGCACGGCTCACACCAATGCTGATTGTGGCGCACTGCAGAATTTCCTCTATGTCTGTCCTGGCACCGGTCATAATCACCGCTCTCCTGCCAAGGTGGGAATTGATTTCATTGGCTTTTTTTACAAGCTCTTCATAAACATTGCCATTTCCCACAATGACCAATTCTAGACCGATAATCTCGCGTTGCAGCTCATCAAATATACTGAGTAAATCAAATATATGAGGACAAACATCATCATTTAAACGACTGACACATACAATGCGTGGCGCATCCATTGACAGCCCCATTTCATAGAGAAATCCGGTGCAAATAACGCCCGGTCTAAAACGCCCCGTATCGATGCCATTGACCGTTACACCTATTTTTTTTGCAGGATAATGATAATTGTCTATCAAATAGGTCTTCAAATCATCACTCACTGCTATCGCTCTTGACCCCCAGTTACTCAGCAGCTTTAATCCAAAAGATACATCAAAGGGAAAATGCGCTGTAGTGACAAAATGAAATGGCAAAGTTTTATTAATTAGCCCACACAAAAAGGCCGGTATTCGTGCATGTGCGTGAACAATATCCGGTTTATACTGCTTTATTGCTTTTCGCAAAATAAAAAAAGATTTCACTAAATTTTCCGGTCTTCGGCTGGTAAGAGGTGCATGAATGTGAATTGCACCGGCTTTTTCAATATCCTCTAAATATACTCCACCATTGGATATTACAATCACCTGATGACCAAGCTTGCACAAGCCTTTTGTAAGCTCAAGCACATGAGTCTCCGCACCGCCGATGTCAAGCCCCATAATGGGCATCATTATTATCATATTCTATCTCCCAATCCTTGTTTGGGCTCATTTCCCATTTTATCTTTCCCTAAGCCAAAGGAAAATACTCCATATATTGTATTATATCAATGATTGCAGGTTTTTTCAAGTGCAAATATTTTTTTTTAGAAAATCACTGATTTGCCTATATCTCATGGCCTTATTCTATGATTCCACAAAAATACACCGACCGGTATAAAGTGCGAACAACTTTATTCCTGTCGGTGCTTTTTATTTACTCTCTTGTATTCCGATGACTATCGCTTCTTTTTTACCATGTACAATGCAATAGATGAGCCCAAAATAACCTGCAATGCGATTGTATACGCAGTAACAATAAGTGAACGTTGTAGCATGAGCACCTCATAATTCATTTTGCTCATGAAGAATATACCCATTGCTGTTCCAAGCAACACAACGGCACAAGAGCATACAATGGAAGTCAATATTCCTAGCACACCTTCAATCCCAATCTCTTTCAATCGTTCTGTCATAAAAAACCTCACCTTTTTCGTACAACATATTGCGACATTTATATATATATTCTAACACATAAGCAAAGCCTGTGCAAGCTGAAATATATGCCATAAACCGTATAAATATACCCCCTCCCCCCCTTATGGAAAGCAACACTTTTTGGACAAGTTTGTCAAATAATCGTGTATGGTTTTTCTTGCATAGAAAGCAGTTTGATATTATAATTGAAATAACCAATCTGTAGGGCAACTGCCTTACATCTAACGAAAGGATGAATGCAAATGGAAAAGGTTCTTTGTGCTTCTGCTGTTGTCAAGGATTATGGGATTGTGCTGGATTATTATATCGTATGTTCCAGCATTGGCCTGGATGATGGCATATCCATCATCAGCTATGGAGTGGAAATTCAAAAAAATTCCACCCAAAGTGCAGAAATGTTTGAAAGTAAGGTGGTGTATGATGTTTGCCTCAGTGAGAAACAAATGGCAAGCTTTGTGCAGCTTTTGTGCGAAAACACAGTGACCCCGACAACTTTATATGACATTGTATCCGACAAAATAGAAGAAGGCTATTTTGAGCCTGCATATCCTGCCATCAAAACAGCCTAAGCGCTCCCAAGCGGAGCAGTATTATTGCTCTCTCACTTTATACATTCTGCCTCATATGCATGCTCTTCTTTTGAGCAGTCACATGAGGCAGAAATTTTTATTAAAATATAAAAAACTAAATTTTCGCGCCGCCCTTTGCTCCCTTGGCGCCGCCTTGCAACTCTAAAAGATTAGTGCTATGTGAAAAGGTCATATTGTCTCTTTCCCTTTGCCTTTTAAAAGCAATATCTATCAGCGCATCAATCAGCGCGGTGAAATCTATTCCTGCCCGCTCCCACAGATAGAAGGAAAGCGATCCCGGAATGGTATTGATTTCATTGACATAAATACTGCCATCTTCCCCATCTATCATACAATCCACTCTGGCAACACCTGCACAGCTCAGTATTTTAAAGGTTTCAAGGCAATATGCTTTGATTGCACTTTCAGTTTCACTGCAAATAGGCGCAGGGATTAGTCTCTTCGCACCACTCATTCCCTTTGCAGAGCCCTTATATTTATCGTCATAGGAAAGTATTTCATCAGCTCCTACAGGTTGTTCACACACCGAGGCTATGGCATTTTCACTGTCTCCTAAAATGGAGCAATTAATTTCTGTGAGCTTCACGATGGCTTTTTCCACTAAAATTCTATCACTAAATTGGCAGGCAAATTCAACCGCTTCGATGAGCTCTTGTTCGTCAGCAGCTTTTTTAATGCCTACGCTCGAACCCAAATTGGCGGATTTGACAATGACCGGATACCCAATAACCTGCACCTTTTCAATATATTCACCTTGACTTTTATACCAATCCCATCCGTAAAAATAGACACAATCAAGCACCGGTATCCCTTGCTCCTTTAAGAGCTTTTTCATCATAATTTTATCCATTCCAACCGCAGAAGACAAAATATTACAGCCTCCAAACGGAAGCCCCAGCATTTCAAGGTAACCTTGAAGCGTACCATCCTCTCCGTTGGTCCCATGCATCACAGGCACAGCAACATCCACCGTGCTCACAACTGCGCTACCTAAAAGCGGTTTTGGATATCGGAGCATGAGCACCTTGCCATTATCTCTTACAAAGGTGATTTTCTCGCCCTGTTGTTTTACCTTTTTCATATCCTTAAAAGTTTCTACTTCGCAAAGTGCCGCTCCCGTATACATTTCGCCTTCTTTTGATATGTATATCGGTAGAATATTGTATTTTCCTTTGTCGGCCGCCGCCATTGCCTGCTGTGCACTGATGATGGACACCTCATGCTCCACAGATTTACCTCCAAAGAAAAAAGCCACATTGATTTTCATGATTAAATTCATCCCTTCCTCTGCATCCTTTGCAGAAATATTGCATATTTACTCATTATATAAATCAGGCAAGTCGTTTTCAAACAGCACGGTGCTTCCGGATACCGCCTTGATGCGCATTTGTGCCAATGCTTCTTTTAAATCCTCTGCAATATAGATGCATTCACTGTCAAATCCGGCCGCAGTTAAGCCCTCCAAAATAGGTTTGGTTTGCTTTTTACCCACTAAAATGACATAATCACAGTGTGCAGCTGCCGCCATGCCAAAATCAACATTATACTCATTCTGTTTATCCCCAAGCTCTACGATACCGGGCGTAATCAAAATGCGCCCTCCTTTTGGGAAACACCCCAGCACCTCCACGGCAGATTTCGCACCCTCACGATTAGAGTTAAATGCATCGTCAATCACGCTGATGCCGCCCGGCAGACTCTTTAGCTCAAGACGGTGCGCCACCGGCTGAAGCTTTAAAACCGCATAGGCAATCTTTTCGTATTGCACGCCAAGCCGCCTTGCCATTGCGGCGGCTCCTACGATATTTAAAACATTATGCAGTCCAAGTAGCTTTGTTTGAATAGGCACGCTATTGCCATCCATGTCGCATAGCTTAAAGCTGCACCCAAAGCTGCCGTATGATACCTCCTCGGCCCAAAACTGTGCTCCCTGCAACTTTTCAATGGCATACCCTACAGCCGCCTTATATGGATTGTGTTTCGAAATCAGCTGGCTCGATAGGTTTATCACCAGATTATTCTTATCTGCTAGCGCTTCTGCTAGCTCAAACTTAGTTTTCACAATATTTTCAATGCTTTTAAACGTATCCAAATGTTGTGGACCAATGGATGTGATAAGGCCATAGGTCGGCAATACAAGGTCGCAGATTTCCTTTATTTCTCCAACGCCCTTAGCACCCATTTCGCACACAAACACCTGATGAGTGGAACGCAGCATTGTTCGAATAGTTTTAATCACACCCATGGTGGTATTGTAGCTTTCAGGCGTGATGAGGGTATTGTATTTTTCGGAGAGTATTCTACCTAAAATAAATTTAGAGCTTGTTTTTCCATAACTGCCCGTGATGCCGATCACTGTTAAATTCGGCATGCCGGAAATCATTTTTTTTGCATCTAGATAGTACCAGCGATGAATAGAAAGCTCCATTGGCCGATTGATCATATTGATTAGCGCTAACCATAACGGCGTAAAAACACCAAGCATGACAAGCAAAAGTGCTTGCCAAATTGGCGCAATCCATAAAAACAACAAAGTGTATGCTGCCATTGTCAAAATAACACCGGTGATAATCAGCCGCCCCACCCTACTGGTGACCACAAGCGGCTTTTTTGCTATGTTCTTTGGCCTGAAGGCATAGAGCAAAGCAAATGTAGCGGCAAAACAAATGGATGCCAAAAGTATAGAGCCAAATTGGTAGCTCATCGCATAGATGAGATACGGCAACAAATCAAAAATAGTGATATTTCTCCTAATATTTTGATAAACCCATTTTAAATATGCACCACTAATATATGAATTTTGCTGAAGCATATGAATGGCAGATTTCATTTTCCAAAAAAACCACAAGGAAAATCCTGCCGCTATAATTGTAAAACAAACAGCGTACATTTTTTAACACATCCCGTATTTTCATTCATTCCCAAGAAAGCTAAGTGTAATCAGCTTGAAATAGCCAAGCTGTTCCAAAAAAGAATAATGCCCTGCACCTTTTAATACGATGAGGCCTGCATCCGGAATGCGCTTTTCCATGAGCTTTGCATCGGCTAGGGGTGTTGCATCATCCTTTTCGCCCCAAATAAGCAGTGTTGGCTGGGCAACATCTTTCAAAAGAGTAGTCAAATCCTCATTGACCACTTTGACCATCACGCTTCGCATGATGGGGCTTGCATTTTTATAATCTGTAGATCCAAATTTTTCTTGTATTTTTTCCTGCATCTGCGTGGAAAACAGTCCTAATAAATGTGCTGCTTTTTTTGCACCCTTATAAGCATACACTTTCGCAAAATACCCTATGCCTCTCTTTGGCCGAATTCCAGCACTATCCACCAAAATGAGCTTATGTATGGGTGTTAACCTTTTGGCAGATAAAATCAGTGCAATTCTGCCTCCAAAGGAATGACCCATGATCACTGGATTTTTAAGTTCCAAAGCCTCAATAAAGCGAGCAGTAAAATCGGCATATTCGTAAACATCCCAAACACTACTTGGCAGATCGCTTTCGCCAAAGCCGGGAAAATCCAGCATGGTAACACGGCAAGACTCTCTCAAAAAATCGAAAACCGGCCGCATGGTATCCCGATTCACGCCCCAGCCATGAAGCAGTAGAATATCCTTGCCGCTTCCTTCGGTTTCGTATTCCACCTTCTGGCCATCGATTAAAATATTCATGAACACTATTCTGCCTCTCATTGTTTATATGGTATATTTTATCAAATTCTCCAGTAAACTATTCCTATATATTATACAACACAAAAATCATTTTGTCTATTATTTTCTCTTTTTTGTTAAAACAACGTAAAAACAATTGACATTCTTATCCAACATTATTATAATAGATTTTATAATAATATAATAATTTTAATATGAATATAAATAATCATAATTCAATAATTTTAGGAAGGTATTTCATGACAAACCGCACTTCATATCTCAGTAAAACAGATGTATTTTTATTTCATGAGGGAACCAATTTTTGCAGCTATGACATGCTTGGCGCACACCAAAAAGAAGATGGCGTATGGTTTTGCACCTATGCACCGCATGCCAAGCAAGTCAGCGTTGTCGGCGATTTTAATGGGTGGAGCCATGAGAACAATCCGATGCAAAAGATAAACAAAGAAGGATTGTGGCAGATTTTTGTCTCCGGCATGCAAAAAGGTGATTTATATAAATACTCCATCTTAACCTGCGATGGAGACTTTTGCATGAAAGCAGACCCTTACGCGATTTATAGTGAGCTTCGCCCTCAAACCGCTTCTGTTGTTTGGAATTTAAATGACTATCCATGGCGGGATAAAAATTGGCAAAAGCATAAGGCCGCTTCTCAATTATTTAATAAACCGGTGAATATTTACGAGTTGCACGTAGGCTCTTGGCGACGCCATGAGGATGGACAACCATATTCTTATCGTGACCTTGCAGAGCATTTAATTCCCTATATTCTTGAAATGGGGTACACCCATATTGAGCTGATGCCTCTTAGCGAATATCCCTATGATGGGTCGTGGGGGTACCAGGTCACAGGATACTATGCCATTACCTCTCGTTTTGGCACTCCCGAAGATTTTATGTACTTTGTGGATAGTTGTCATCTTCGAGGAATTGGTGTCATCATGGACTGGGTATGTGCTCACTTCCCTAAAGATGCCCATGGGCTGTATCGTTTTGACGGCAAACCCCTCTATGAATATGCCGATCCTGTAAAAGGCGAGCATTCTGAATGGGGAACCATGGTATTTGATTTTGGGCGAGGTGAGGTAAAGAGCTTCCTTATTTCAAACGCCATGTTTTGGATGGATAAATATCATATAGACGGTCTGCGTGTTGATGCCGTTGCCAGCATGCTTTATCTTGACTATGGAAAGCAAAATAATGCATGGCATGCCAATGTCAATGGTGGAAATCAAAATCTAGAAGCGGTAGAATTTATGCAGCAACTGAACAAGGCTGTATTTGGGAAATACCCCGGCACCCTGATGATTGCTGAAGAATCCACCGCATGGCCGCTTGTGACAATGCCTGTTCATTCGGGTGGTCTTGGATACAGTCACAAATGGAATATGGGATGGATGAATGATATGCTAAGGTATATCGCAACCGATACAGCAGCGCGAGAGAGCCAGCACAATATGATTACCTTTTCCCTCACCTATGCATTTTCGGAAAATTACATTCTGCCTATTTCCCACGATGAGGTGGTGCACGGCAAACGATCTCTTGTAAATAAAACCTGCGGAGCGTACGATCAGCGTTTTGCTATGCTTCGTGCATTTTATGGTTTTATGTATGCACATCCGGGAAAAAAACTTTTGTTTATGGGCTGTGAATTCGCCCAATTTGATGAATGGAATTATGCTACGCAGCTTGACTGGCATCTTCTTTCCTTCCCTGCACACAAAGCAATGCAGGCGTATGTTCGAGCACTCAATCTGACATATTTAAAGCAAACGGCGCTATGGGAAAATGATACCGACTGGAACGGTTTTTCCTGGATATGTGCCGATGCAAAGCGTGAAAATGTCATTGTGTTTAAGCGCAAAGGCAAGAAAAAAACAGATGTTTTAGTTGTGGTTTGTAATTTTTCGCCAAATCACTATGAGCAATTTCGAATAGGACTTCCGCTTGCAGGCACCTATGAATTGGTGCTTAGCAGTGAGCAGATTGAATTTGGTGGGATGGGGCAAGTTCTCGAATTGGTCGCTTCCGAAAAAATTCCATGGCATGGACTTTCGCAATCAGCAAACATGAATATTTTACCCTTATCTACGATATATATAAAATATAGGACAAATAGAAAAATGATAGAAACATGAGGTGACAAAGATGAGAGAAGGAAAATGTATTGCTATGCTATTAGCAGGTGGTCAGGGCAGTCGTCTTGGGGTACTTACAAGGAAGCTTGCAAAGCCTGCTGTCCCCTTTGGTGGGAAATACAGAATTATTGATTTCACACTGAGTAATTGTATTAATTCAGGTATTGAAACCGTCGGTGTACTGACACAGTATCAACCACTTGAGCTCAATGCCTATATCGGAAATGGGCAGCCTTGGGATCTTGACAGACTACATGGCGGTGTTGCTGTGCTTCCTCCCTATACAACCAGCAATAAAGAACAATGGTATAAGGGAACTGCCAATGCCATTTATCAAAATATCCATTTCTTGGAGCGTTTTTCGCCCACCTATGTGCTTGTCCTCTCAGGCGATCATATTTATAAAATGGATTACGCAAAAATGCTGTTCCACCACACCCAAAGGCAAGCGGACGTTACTATCGCTACCATTGACGTACCAATTGAGGAAGCCAGTCGCTTTGGCATGATGAATGCCAATGCAGACGGTGAAATTTATGAGTTTGAGGAAAAACCGAAAAAACCCAAAAGCACAAAAGCTTCCATGGGTATTTATATTTTTAACTGGGATATTCTGAAGCGATATTTGGTGGAAGATGAAAGTAATACTTCCTCCTCCCATGATTTTGGCAAGAATATCATCCCTGCCATGCTCTCAGACGGACAAAAGCTCATCGCCTATGATTTTGAAGGATATTGGAAGGATGTCGGTACCATCAAAAGCTATTGGGAAGCCAATATGGATTTAATTGGCCCCGCTGCGGTGTTCAATCTTTATGACAATGCGTGGCGTATTTATGCGCGAAATCCCGGTGTGCCGCCCAACTTTATTGCAACCGGTTCAAATGTTGTGCGCAGTATGATTACGGAGGGCAGTATTATCTATGGCAATGTAGACTCATCCATTATCTTTCACAGCGTTTATATTGGAAAGAATTCCAGTGTGAAAAACTCCATTATCATGCCGGGTGTACATATAGAAGATCATGTAAATATCGAATACAGTATCATTGCAGAGAATGCGCACATCGGGTGCGGCTGCCAGGTGGGCAGTAATCCTGCCGATATGCCAGATGCAATGCGAAAAGGCATCACTGAGGGGATTACGGTGGTCGGCGACGGACTGCATTTGCCTGATCATTTCAAAGTAACAGGCGAGGAAATTTATTAAAGGAAGTGAATGAAAGATGAAAAGAGCAACAGGAATTATTTTTGCCTGCCAAAATGATGATTACTTAAGAGAAATAACCGCCATGCGCACCATGTGCTCTGTCCCTTTTATGGGAAGATATCGAGTGATTGATTTTTTACTCTCGAGCCTTGTGAATTCCGGTATAACCAACGTGGGGATTATCACGCTGAATAATTACAATTCGCTGATGGACCATTTGGGAAGCGGCAAGGAATGGGATCTGAACAGAAAGCGTGATGGTTTATTTATATTACCACCCTACGCCCAGAAGGATAGTCTTGGAATTTATAAGGGAAAGGTGGATGCCATTGCCAGCGTATCCACTTACATCAAGCGTAGCAAGGAAGAGCTTTGCATCCTTTGCGGTACGCATACCGTGTCAAACATGACTTATACCAAAGCAATAGATGCACATTTAAAGTCTGGAGCTGATATTACTATCCTGCATAATACCGAAGGTAGTGAGTATGAAATTTTTCCCCATGATATGATCCTCACAACAGATGAGGAAAATAAGGTAACAGACATATCTTTAGGAGCAGCCAATAGTGCTGAGTTTAAGCTCTCTATGGGAATTTATATTATTAGCAAGGACCTATTACTGCAGCTTGTAAAAGAAGCCATTGCACACAATTTATATCATTTTGAAAAGGATGTTCTGCTTGGCAAATTAGGGAAGCTTAAAATAATGGGTTATGCCTATGATGGCTATGTAGCACGCCTTAATTCTGTAAGACGCTATTTTGAACACACCATGCAGTTGCTAAGCCCTGAGGTGAACAGGCAGCTATTCAAAGAAGGTCTGCCGGTATATACCAAGGTAAAGGATGAGGTTCCGAGTATGTTTGGGGACTCAGCGAAGGTATCTAATTCCATGCTTGCCGACGGCTGCTTTGTTGAAGGTGAAATTGAAAATTGCGTGTTGTTTAGAGGTGTTCGTGTTCACAAGGGCGCAAAGCTCAAAAACTGTATTATTATGCAACACACCGAAATCATGGAAAATGCGTCCTTGGGTTATGTCATCACCGACAAGGAGGTCATTGTGCGTGAAGGAAGAGTGCTGACAGGCCATGAGAGTTACCCTGTTGTTCTATCCAAGGGTGCAGTTGTATAATACATTTTGGTGAAAGGAAATTCCCTACATATGATAAAAATATTATTTGTATCAAGCGAAGCCGCTCCTTTTGTGAAGACGGGTGGACTGGGCGATGTAGCCGGGTCGCTTCCCATCTCTTTACATGCGACAGGCCGAGCTGATATCCGGGTAATCATCCCCATGTACACCTCCATTGATAAAGATTTATTGAAGGATTGCAAGAAAATCGCTGAATTTACCGTTCCATTATCCTGGCGAAATCAAGACTGCTCTGTGTATCAGATTATGCACAAACAAGTGATTTTCTATTTCATTTGTAGTCCGTATTACTTTTCCAGAAATGCAGTATATGGAGAATTTGATGATGCAGAGCGATATGCCTTTTTTTCAAAGGCTGTGTTGCAATGTCTACCCTTTATTGATTTTATACCAGATGTCATCCACTGCAATGATTGGCAAAGCGCGCTTATTCCGGTTTACAAACATGCATTTTATTCGCATTTGTATTCCGGTATGAAAACAGTGATGACATTGCACAGCATGGGCTATCAAGGTGTATTTGATAAAAATATTATCGGTGATGTTTTAGGTCTTGAACCTTCTTACTACAACGAGCGATGTTTGGAGCATTTTGGCAGTGTAAACCTGATGAAGGGCGGCATATATGCTTCAGATGCTGTCACAACGGTAAGCCCCACCTATGCAGGCGAAATTCAAACACCTCAGTATGGCTGCGGTTTGGACGGCGTTATTTTGGACAATGCATATAAACTTTCCGGTATACTCAATGGCATTAGCATATCAGAGTTTAATCCGTGGCAGGATAAATACATAGCGAAGCGCTATTCCAAAAACAATTTGGAAGGCAAAAGAGAGAATAAAGCGGCGCTGCAGAAGGAAGCAGGCTTTTTAGTGGACGAAAATATCCCCATCATAGGAATGGTGACAAGGCTTGTTGATCCAAAGGGACTTAGCCTCATTATCAAGATCCTGCAGGATCTGCTTTTTGAGAACATTCAGCTGATAATCCTTGGCAATGGAGATAGGCAGTATGAAGAAATATTTTGTCAAGCTGCGAATATGCATTCTCAAAAGATGAACGTACATATTGCTTTTGATAATGGATATGCTCACCGGATATATGCCGGAGCAGACTTGTTTTTAATGCCCTCTTTATTTGAACCCTGCGGCCTCTCTCAGATGATTGCCATGCGATATGGCACACTTCCCATCGTGCGTGAAACTGGCGGGCTGAAAGATACCGTTATTCCATACAATAGGTTCACTGGAGAAGGCAATGGATTTTCTTTTCATGGATACGATGCCATGGATATGAAAACTGTGATTTGGTCGGCGCTATCTTTGTACCACGAAGGCAAGCAGGCATGGCAAGGTTTAATACAAAATGCCATGCACTGCGATTTTTCCTGGAAAGCCTCGGCAGAAAAATACATAGCCCTTTATCAGTCACTTATCTCGCCATTCTAGAACTGTTTCATTTTTTCACGGTAATACATATAATTTTCAAAGGGAACCTCGGCGGGTACACCATGATCACAAGTGGGTATGTATCCGCCTTGTTCTTTCATAAATGGCATTATTCTTTCAATCTCTCTATCTATTTGCTCTTTTCCGGCTGCTAATATTCGTTTATCAAACCCGCCACGCATCAGAAGCCAAGGATACTGCTTTCGTATTTCAACCACATCACAACCGGAGGCCACCTCAAAAGGTGACATATAGTCCATGCCGATTTTTGCATATACATCGATCACAGGGCGACAATCCCCATCTGTATCAATTTGCAGATGAAATTTTTTATCTCTATTGCGCCTTTTGATATTTGTAAGCAACTGTTGATAATACGGGAACAAAAACTCCTCAATCATGCAAGGAGAAATCAGCGAACCGTGGTTGTAACATATATCCTCCGAAGGAAATACCTCATCCAAGGATACATGCTGTTGAAAGTACTCTGTAACACCGTCTGCCAATTCAAACCATGACTGCATACAGCTTCTGATGAGTGGCGCATTATCATAAAACATGTATAATAGCTCCTCAGGGCCTATCAGTGAACGCAGATACATATACCCTCCAACCATATTCTGGCATATAATCATCTGCTGATTCTGTGCCAATATTGCTTCCTCAGCTCTATGCTCAAGCACCTTTAACCGTTCAGGATGATGAGGATCCATGCGCCATTTCACATCTTTTTCCCATGTATAAAAATCCTTCACCGGATGATCCACATATTCCGGCATAAATCCACTTCGTCTTCCTTTAAAACAGAGCACGCTTCTGCCTGCAAAGTCCCTTACAAGTTCATGCTCTCCTCTATCTTCCAACACCACCTCATCAAACACCGGAGAAAAAGCAGCTTCACAACAGCCCAGACCACCCAGCGTCAGCTTTGCTGGCTTATCAAATCCAAACAGTGCATTGATGTCATCATTTTCTTTGATGTGCCCGTCCTGCTTCCATTTGTCCATGCTGTAAAACCCAAATTCCTGCTGCACAATTTGTGCTCCCTTTTTAAAATCATAAAAATCATGCAATTTTTGTAAGCTATTCATGCTCAGCACACTCCCTCACTCTTGTTACTTGCATTATAATTTATTTTCAAAAAAATGAAATGTATTTTTCGGAATATAGGATGTACTTTTCGGCACATTTATGATATACTAATACCACATTGCAAGAGGAGTGATATGCTCATGATGAATATAATGGCAAAAATGCTCTCACCTATTCCCCCTCCGAGCGTTCAGATTAATACTATTTGGCACGTATGCTGCAATGAAAATTACAAAGTGCATGGTGTAAACATGCAGAGCCGCAACTTATTTATTGCTCTGCGAACCGCTGGCGGCATCGGAACGATGATTTGCTCCCGCGGAGAGTATATCTTACCACCCGGCAGTCTTCTCATTATCCCTGCAAAGGAAATTATACGCTATTTTTGCAGTGAGGCTGAATGGGAATTCTGGTGGTGCGAATATGATGCAATAAACCCAATGGAAGGTTTTTTTGAAAATGCACCGTTTCACAGTGGCGAGATGCAAGCGCTGCAACAGTGCTTTGACACGCTTAGTCTTCCCAATCAAAACGCCGCGCTTGCTTCTTCATTGTTTGCCGGAGTGTATGCCATGTGGCTGCAAAATATTTCCCCCTCTGCCTTTTCTTATCAGCCCGAAATGGAAAAGGCAGCAGGCTTTATCATGCAAAATTTAACCACTTGTATGGAAATTGAAAAAATAGCCCGCTTTTGCAATATGTCATCGCGAAATTTTAGAAAAATGTTCACCACCTATTTTGGTATGTCTCCAAAAGAATATATCGAACATAAAAAAATGCAAACAGCCGCTCAAATGCTACAAAATACCTCTTTGTCCGTAGGGCAAATTGCAGATGCATTAGGATACAGCTCGCCTTACTATTTTAGTAGGGCATATAAAAAATGCCATGGACTCTCTCCAGCCTTTTATCGTAATAAAATGATGCAAAGATAAAACCCGATATTCTGCCTCAAACAGGCCAAGTCCAGAGAAATAAAAAGCCACCCTTCATCAAAATAGGGTGGCTTTTTTTCTGCTTGCGAGTACTTTTATTTATTATTTCTTCTTCGATACCTTAATATTATCCCACCATAGCTTTGTGTTTTTGGCATTAGCAGTGCCTCCCATTTGAATTCCGGCGATACTTGTCGCAGGAATTCTGAACTTTGCATCTTCTATTTGCAACGCATCGTCAATATAGATATCAAATGTGCTACTTTTTACATCAGCAACGAGTTTCACCTTATACTGCACGCCGCTCTCACATTTTCCAAAATCCGTCATTTTGCCATCTGCAAAGTAAGAAAACTTTCCGGGATATGCAAAGGTTGAAATGCAGAAGTTCCCTGCATTGCCCAGGAAATATGCTAGCATTGCGCCTGTATCCTTCCCCTCTTTGTCAAACTCTGCCTTAAAATCAAATTCAATGGTAACAATTCCGTCAAAATTGTCAAAACTTCTGCTTGCCATATGAGGGGTTTTGGAATTTGCAGCGAATATTTCCAGTGTACCCTCTTCGCTTACTTTTACATAGGAACCATCAAGGCCATCAGTAACAAACTTCCAATTGTTTGGGTTAAAGGTTTTTGCATCAAATGTTTCATTGATGAGTACATATTTAAAATCGACAACTCGAATGGTTACAGAATCGGTAAACTGTTTGCCGCCCAATATAATGGAACTAGAGATAGTCGCCTCTCCCTCGCTCTTTGCCACAGCCTCATCCCCTTGCATTTCAAGTACGGAAGGATTGCTGGAAGTATATATCGGTTTATCTTCCGAAAGATTGTATGCATGATCGGTTGTAGAGAGTGCATTTGTCACCAAGCGAATACGCTGTCCAATTTCCATTTCTTCGCTTTTACTCACGAGGTCAATTCCTTTAACATCTCCGTCCGGTAGTATAATCTCGCCATATTGAATTTGTAATTTTTCCATTTTGCCCATCGCTGAATAAGTGCCAACAAGCGGCTTTTGCCATAAACAAGGCTCGTCATAGATCTGCTTTCCTTGCGCCTGCAAAAGTAGCCTTTCTCCTCTATATATCATTTGTACATCCACCGGCAGCTCATTGATGCCAAGGTCCGCAACCTCCGGTATACGATAGTTATTTGTGCTTTTATACAGTCTAAGCCCTATTTCAGGCAGATATGAAATCGCAACCATGGAGGAATTGGGCGCACCACCGTTTCTGATCATGATGCCATCGCCCGGGTTTGCAAGCGTAGCCTTTGTGCTGAATTCTCTAAGCTTTGAGGCATTGACCGCCTCATATTGAAACTTGCTGATATCGTATCCCAGAAGAAGCGCTTTGCCTATGCGATCAAGGATAAATTTATCCTTCTCTGGGCTAAATTTATCCTTTTGATCACTCAGTACAATTTGCCCACGATCATAAAAAACATCCTTGCCAAGTGCCTCGGATACCGCACGAATAGGTACAAATATTCTATTTTCCATTGTGTCGGCAGGAACATCAAGGGTGATGGACTTATCTCCCACCTTCATGACCTTGCTACCTATGGTAAGTGAAATTGTTTGGTCAGCGCATTGTATGATAGCTGTTTCTGTAGTTTCATCCCAGCTAACCTTTGCGCCAAAACACTCCGCGATAAAACGAATGGGAACGAGTACACGATCACTTATATTTGTGGGCATGACTGCTGGGTTGTCTGGGTCAATTGGCACTGTTATTCCATTTACCAGTGCGCTGGATGCGCCTTCTAGCAAAATAACCGTGTCTTTTACTTTTTCATACTCCGGTAGGTATTTTAAAGGAAAATCTTTTGTAATCCCCATATTCTCATAATCCATTTTTGCCTCATCAAAGCCGGGATACCATGAGCAATTCTCGAATGTGCCCAAGCCTGATTCATTATAGCGCAGCTGAGAATAAGATAAAAAGTCTTTGTATTTCACATCCGGACGATTGACATCCGTATACCCATTTTGATTGGTTACTTTGATGTTTTTAAAACTCTGTCCAAATGTTTGATAGTCGCCGTATATGCCGTTTGGCGCAGCATCCTTCATGGAGGGATGGGCATAAATATCATCAATATAAATATTTTCATAATAGTTGGTATTATATGGTACTCTCTCAAAACTTACGCCCGCAGTGTGAAGAGCTGCTGTGTCTCCGCTGTCTTGATTGGTTTTGTAAAGCTTGATGTTTTTTATGATATTGTTTCTGCAGCGACCGCTGTACTTTTCATTATCCAAATCATTTGGCGCTGTATACCATTGAAAGGATTGCGCACCTCCGCGCACACTGATGCCATAGCGAGGACTGTTATATACCTCTACATTGGTAATGGTATTGTTTTGTACCGAGACCAAATTAATCCCTGCACAGTCAATGGAATTTTGGCCTATATCGTGTATGAGCACATTTTCAATGGTGTTGTATGCAATGCTTTCTCCTTTATTCCCTTGCATAATAATTCCACTGTTACCGATATCCTCAAATAAGCAATCTGAAACGTAATTTTGACCGGAGCGTGTATGCATGAACAGGCCTGTCAGTCCGGTATTTTTAAATCTACATCCTGTGATTTTAATATTTTGCGCATTGGTCATATCCATCGTGCCAATTCGGGGGCTATCCGCTTCAAACCAGCCACGCATGCCTCGTACAAAATCTGTTTTTTCAAGCGATAAACCGTCAAATACAAGATTCTGCGCAAGGTGTGCACCGGTTGTGCCTGCCACTTTAATAATCGTCTGCACCGTAGGAGCAAAGACTTCCGTCTGTGCGTTTGGATCACCTTCATAAGGCCAGTAATACAGTGTATTCGTCTTTGTATCCAAATGGAATTCGCCGGGCGCATCCAAAAGCTCGTACATGCCTTCAATATAATAACGTGCATCTAGCCCAAATGGTATGTTGACGCCGATGGCACCACCTTCCACGCCGGCAGTAAATTTCGGCGTGATAATCCCATTCGCCTTATCAACACTCAAGATAGGATTGACCCACATATGCCAATCACATTTGTTCCATGGCCATATCACAATACTTGCATCCGCGATATCAGAAAACGCAATTGACCCAAGGTCATTTTTATCATACATAATGGTTTTATAATTTTGCATATTTGGATCAACCGTACGTAAATATGGTGCTTTTGCGACCGGGAAATTTGTATCAAACGCTTTGTTGGGATATCGTGCTTTGATTGCACGCTGATTATTTTCATACAGCGTATAAAACGAATGATCTACCGAAACCTTCCATATATTCTCTTTGTCCTTCGTCCAGCCAACAAGCTTTTTTGCGCCAATAAGCCGCACTGAAAGCGGGCCATCTACCGCACGATAGACCACATCAAACCCATTGCTTCCTGAATCTGAATATGAATACTCAATGGTTTTTTCAACAAAATAATCTCCGGGCAGAATATTGATAACAATATCACCCGTCATATTTTTATTTACAGTGCGCACTGCTTGCTTTGCTTTTTCAATAGTGGCAAAAGGTGCATTTTTGCTTCCATCTCCGCTATCATTGCCGGATATGGATACATAAAATTCCTTCATTACGGGATTGTTTTGCTTTATATTGCTTTTTGGCTGTGTAAAAGGCACTTCGCTTTTTGCCTCTAAAACTTCCACGCCGGACAAATCCACTGCCCCTTCCATGAACTTTATATTGTCAATATAAAACTCTCCGGGCGTCTTGCCACTTGGCGTTCTAAACGCAATCGTATCGATGGCTTTTAAGTTGCCATTTCGGAATTTAATTGGAGCCGGGGTCAGCAAGCTGCCGTCTAAGAGGATAAGATATGTACTGTCAATAGGATTAATTTCAACCGTAACCTTATGCCATTTTTGCTTTGTAAACTCCACGCCAAGCGATTTTATATCGGCGCCGTTAAATGCTGCAAATTTATTGGAGCTACTCAGGCCCGGTCCGTATGGGAAGGTATCTCCTTGGGATGCAATCAGCCAAAAATCTCCCGATATAAGGAGTACGTCAGACTCTACTACAAATTTATTCTTTTGCAAAGGAAGTTGAATATCAAGTTGCCCCATATCATCAGGAGCAATCGCATCCAAATTCGTTTTTTTCAAATAAACCGCCTTATTTGCGGCATTTATAGGATCCACTGCCAATTCCACGACCTGTGCCTTTGATTTTTTATACCCTTCCGGAAATTGACCAATTTTCCACTCTTCAAAACCTTCATTCAAAATTGCTTTTCCGGCTGCGCAGCTCCAAATTCCCGATGAGAATACCAGTAGCATCGCCATCATCAGCGAAAGTAATTTACATTTCATCTGCTCTCTTCCTCCCATATTGCACAAAACTGATAAAACCCCATGCCTACATTTATAAATTCGTAGGTGTTTTACATCTGTATTCTATTATAATTACTTATCAAGGTAAATAGTATGGATTGCATTTTTTTGCACTATCTTGCATTTTCTATAAGGAGTGCAATTCCATCCATCTATATCCTAATATAAACAATGATCATTGTCAATAGTTAATGTCATCCTTATGTGGTAATATCAACAAGTGTAAAACAACCGATCCTCATTGACTGAAGATCGGCTGCTTCTCACTTATCATTTTATTGTTCTTTAAATCATTATGTTTCTATCACTGCATTTTATCATTGTACATTTGTTCCATTTTTTTATACCCCAGTTTTTCAAGTTCAGATATAAAACTATCCCAATCACTCATTGGTTTGTCGCCGGTTATAAACTTCATGGAGTTCTCGCTCATGAATGTGTCCAGCGTTGTCGAAATATTGGCAATTTCATCTTTTTCTTCTTTTGTAAAATCGATAACCGGATCGGGCATTCCTGTGGTATATCCATTTTCAAGGCCATACTTTACATTTTTTTCAATAAATGCAGCGTATGGTTTTTCCTGAGCAATACTCAGTGGTCTGTCTACTAAATTAAAACGATAATTAGTAGGAATAACAGACATGATCCAATAGCTGCCCAGCATACCAAGATCCTGTCCGGTTGGCATTTTATCATATTCTTCCTTCGTTAATTTCCCTTGTTTGACTAATAAATCAGTGGAATAGCTCTGGCGGCCAGTGATGCGAACGCCGCTATAATATGTATCATCCTTTTCCCAATGAAGACCTTCTTGACCAAACAGTGTAGTGTTAATTCCTTCGTCTGTATAAAGCCAATCCATGGCTTTCATGCAAGCATCCACATGCTGAGAATTTTTACTGATCGTTACAGGCCAACGAAATCCAACGTTTTGATGTCTAAAAAGAGGCTGTTTTGGAATTACGCCATCAATCTCAACTGGGAAAATGACCTTTTCCTCTCTGTCTGGATATTTATCAGGGTCATTTCCTCCGAGCATCATTCCCATGGTTACCTGCTCTAGACTCATCAGGAATTTCCCATCCGAATAACCTGCAAATAATTCTTGTTGTTCCATTGTAGCAAAACTGGGATGCATAATTTCATTTTGATACATCCAATTTAAAAAATCGATGTATTTTTTATATTGAGGATATGCAGGAGCATAAATATATTGGTTCGTACCACCCGGCAAACGATTGTCGTACATCATGGTAATTGATGTGCCAAAAAATCGTGCCGGCATACCAACAGCATAATTCCATCCTAAACGATTAGATGCAATATACTTCTGTCCGCTCACCTTCTTGAGCGTGAGCATGGCATTTTTAAGGTCATCTAATGTCTTGATGTTATCTGCATCCATATTGCCTTTTTTGAGGATATCATTTCGAATATTCCATGTTACATCAAACCCATCCACATCATAAACAAGTGGAAATCCATACAGCTTTTTATCCGTAGGATGATCCATAAAGCTACGAATATCCGGATATTTTTTAAGCCATTTTTGAAGCCCGGGCAGCTTGCCTTTGTCTAAATACTCATCCAAGGCGACAAAAAATTGTGATCCGTATTGTTTATAAAAGGTTGTCGCTGAATCCTGGTAGTAATTGATCATGTCCGGAAGTTGACCGGAAGCGAACATTGCAGCAATTTTTACATTAAAAGAATCTCTTGGAGGGCTATTGATTTCAATATTGACCCCTGTTTTCTCGCCCCACTTTTTAATAATCCATGAATCGGTTGAAAAAGTGTATCCTGGGTCGGAGGGCAAAAGATAGGTAATCGTAGGAATTTCGCCGGAACCATTTTTTCCATTTTTAGCAATGTTGCAAGAGACAAGTGTAAACACCATGGTAAAAGCGATAAGGCAACCCAGTATTCTTTTCATTCTGCCAGTTTTCATTTTTAATCCTCCAATACTATTATTTGTTATATCCTTATTCTTCATTTTCAGATGCACACCTGTCATCATTTAGATGAATATAGAACATACCATTTCATGTTAATTATAACATACATTGGAAATCATGTCTACAATAAATTTATAATCTGCATGTGGACAAATTATTCATATATTTTTAAAAAAGCAGAAGTACGAAAAGGAAAAA
>CAZQDP010000016.1:0-11870 GCA_964592375.1 uncultured Eubacteriales bacterium
AGATTATTGTCGGTGCTTTAAGTGGGGAAAGTGGTTGCAGAAGTGATTTGACGGCAAATTTGAAGCTTTTGAGGGCACCTGAAATCGATTTCCTTTTTCATCAGGCATCCTATTCCGTTAGAATTCCTCCCACTGTTGGAGGTATCAATGCAGTGCTTGACTCACATCAAGCGAATGGGAAGCTGTTTATATGTGATAATGATCAACGAACATGGGTTGTGAAAAAAGAAAAAGACGATATGAGTATTGGTGAAATTAAAGTAAAGGATTATGATTTTTTTGTAGGGCGCGCAAAAAACATTTCCCAGCTCAGGGCGATGTGGAGACGTGAGATAGGAAGATTATGGAGCAGTGGGCTTGGCTCTCATTTTATGCCGATCGAAGCACCATATGCCTATATGGATGAATCAATAATTGAAGAATTAGGCGCTATACATAGCACGGCAAAGACATTGCCGGCGCCATCGCAGATAGAACCGGCCAGCGAAGTGGCTGTCATCTTTGATGAGAGAGCGATCGATTATCTAAAGGGTGGCCTATCTCGATTACATACAACGTGGGCTACGCTTCAAAGGCATGAACTGAACTTGTCCGGTGTGCCGTTTAGAACATATTACGCAGAAGATTTGCGAGATGGGAAAGTACCTCCGGCAAAGCTCTATATCTTCTTAAATTTACTGAATTTAAATAAAAAAATGATTTCTGCGATTAATAAACTCAAAAATGGTGGAAAAACACTGGTGTTCTTGCAAAGCACAGGATTGGTTCAGGGACCTGATAATGCAGAGATGATCTCTCATGCGATTGGCATGCAAATTGCTACATCTAAAAGCAAGGAAGCCACCCCTTCATTAAAAGTATGTCATACTCATCCTATACTTTCTGATTGTCCTACATTTATAGGTGGGCAGGAAGCATCTGAAGACAAACAGGTGTTGGAATGGAATGAACAGTTTTCTTTATCGGTTACTGATTTAAATGCTCAAATTTTAGCAAAGTATCCTAATACAGATAAAGCGGCATTTGCAATGAAGTCAAATAAGGATTGGAACAGTGTTTTTATAGGAACTTATTTATTAAACAGACATACCATTCATGCACTTGTGAAGGAATTAGGATATTGGTGGATAACATCACCAAACGTAGCGGTAGCAGCGAGCAGTGAAATACTCATGGTTCACCCTTTTCATTCCGGGCTCACAACAGTAAGGCTGAATCGAAAGGCGAGCCTTCATGAGGTTTCGCCGGGAACCATTCATACAAACCCTTTGGTAGAACATGAATTAGATCTTATAGCCGGCAATACCTATTTATTTCAGGTTGAATAGAAATTTTTAAGAAGGCTTGAAAACGACTCGCACCGTTTTTGGGTAGTAATCGTTTTAGAGGTACCTACAATAAAAACAGTTGCAAAGGCAGAAAGGGAATGGTTGTATCATGCAAAAAAGAAATATTGTCGTTATTCTTTGTGATCAAATCAGAAAGGATTTTTTACATCCTTACGGGTGCAGTGCGATTCCAACACCCAATATTGATCAACTTGCAAGAATGGGTGTGGTATTTGATAATGCCATCACGCAATCACCGGTATGCGCACCCGCTAGGGCTTCTATGATGACTGGGAGGTTTGTATCCGATCACAAAGTATGGACGAATGATGTGCCTTTTCGAGAAGGATTAGATTATTTGCCGGAAAGAATGAATGCGCTAGGTTATATGACGGGAGCATTTGGAAAATTGCATCATTTTCCTGCGACAGACGGAAAAGGATTTCAGCATATGTCTCTTATGGAAGAGGGGCGCCTTAAGCATAATGAAGGGTATCTAAAATTTCTAAATGAAACCTACCCGCAAACAGATACTTTGTGGAATTATGATCCTATGAAGCTGGAATTTAAGTATCATATTCAAGATTATTATGAACACTGGATTGCTTCTGAAGCCATTGATTTCATGCAGCAGCACAAGGACACACCATTTTTTGCGTGGGTATCCTTCCAAGGCCCGCATACACCCATCGACCCTCCTTTAGAAGTCAGAGGTTCTGTAAATAACGAAAAAATCCCGAAACCTTTCAAAAGGAAAAGTGATCACATTTCGTCAGTGGTAAGGTATAGGAAAGCATTCACACAACCGAACTTTTTAGGTAAACAACACTATACCAATGAGGAAATTCAGGAAATTAGAACAAAATATGCCGAGGAAATTGTTGCAATTGATATGCAAATCGGGAGAATGCTCAAATCACTTGAAAAGAATGGTATTCTTGACAATACAACCATCATTTTTTCAGCAGATCACGGGGATTTAATGGGTGACTTCGATTTATTTCACAAGGGACCCTTTATTTATAAAGGTCAACTGGAAATTCCACTTATTATATCTAATCATCCATGCCTCAAAAATGCTACAAGGTCGGATTGTTTGGCAGGAAATATTGACATTCCAAGTACGGTATTGGATGTAGCAGGAGACGAAAAAGGACTTGGCATTTCTACCTCTCTTTTGAGTTTGTGCACGAACAAAGTAAAAGAAAAGAAGTGGAATTATAGTGAGTTTTGTGACAGTGTACGGATTGTGGAAAACAAGCGATTTCGATATTGCTATTATTCATTCACGGGCGAGAGTGAATTATTTGATAAAATAAATGACCCAGAGGAAACTGTAAATTTGGCAGGACAAGCTCAATATGGAGCGACTGAAAGTGAATGCCTCAAAGGAATTGTTGACTTTATGATCATTTCTAAAGGAATATGCATAGAAGCGCATGACTTGGTCCCTGAAGTGCAAGAAGGATTGAGTGAAAAAAATGCCAATTGGCAAGATGATTTTGTTGTGGCAATGCCCATTTCATCTTTGCAAGAAATCAATTTTCTTCGTGATGAAGGTTTGTCTACAACTTACAATGAGTTTTGTATAAATAAAAAAATCATTGCTTCTTACGGCGCATATTGGAATAAAAAAGACTAGATTGAAGGAGGCTTTATCATAATGAAACAGCCCAATATTCTTTATATTATGACAGATCAGTTCAATGCTGATTGTATGGGAAATGCAAACCCTATGTTAATAACGCCAAACCTTGATCTGCTGGCAAAGCAAGGCGTAAAATTGAATAGGGCATATTGTAATAGCCCCATTTGCGCCCCCTCGCGTATATCTTTTATAACAGGCCAATATCCACGCTCACATGGGATTATGGGGAATGATACATATGAGCTGGATATTGAAAATAACAATACGCTACCCGCTGTATTTCGGCGCTCGGGGTATCAAACAGCACTCGTAGGCAAATCTCATATGATTAAAAAGTGGGATGAGAACGGTTTTGAATACATTAGATACTGTGATTTTTGTGATTGTGACCCAAACGAGCCTTTCAACAACCATTATTACAAGTATCTCTTTGACCATCATCTTGCGGATGATTTTGACCTTGGAAGTGGAAGATCGAACTATTCCAAAGGCAATTATTCCAAAATTCCTTATATGCACTCCGTGGAGGCATGGACGGGAAATACCACGCTTGATTTTCTTCAAAGCAGAGATATCAACAGACCGTTTTTTTTACAAATGAGTTTTCAAAGACCCCATGAGCCTCTAAGTGTAGCAGCAGATAAAGGGCTACTTTATGACGTTGAAAAAATCAGCATACCCGAAAGTGCAAAGGACTATTTTAAAAGTGGATTTAAAAGCAAAACGGATTTCTTTAAGAAATATGCTGCTGAGCCCGGCAGTGGATATCCTTATGTGCCCTTGGATGAAAGGGATCTTAAACGGCAACTGGCATTTTACTATACACTCATAACACTTATTGATGAGCAAATTGGTCGTGTGATTGAGGCGCTTAAACAAAGTGGTGAATTTGAAAATACGATTATTGTTTTCACAGCTGACCATGGTGATTTTGCCGGTCAACACGGACTTACCTTAAAAAATCGTGGTATATTTGAAGCCATTCATCGAATTCCATTTCTAATCAAATATCCAGGCAGCCCTACAAATTTCCAAGTGGATGGCATTGTTGAAAGTGTGGATCTCTTTCCTACATTGTGTGAGCTTTGTAATATCGAAGTACCAAAATGTGTAGACGGCGTAAGTTTTGTTCCCGTCATCAATGGGGAAAACATGGGCAAGGCGTATTCGGTTTGTGAATTTGATTTTCCAATCTATACAAATCGAGTGAATGCGATACGCACACGGCAGTATAGGATGGTGTATTATGGAAAAGACCAACAGGGAGAATTGTATGATACAGCAAAAGACCCCATGGAGCTTCATAATCTGTATGAGGAACAAAACTACCGAGAAATAAGGCTATCTTTGCTTGAGATGATGTTTGACTACGTAGATCGATATAAGTTGAAATTATCCATGGCCGACGGCATTGCCATAGCACGAAGTAAAAGAAATACATTGGTCAGTAAAATTGCAAAACAGAATGTGCAATGGAATGAGTTGAAAGATTTTTATGTTCAGTAATTTTTAGGACGTGAAAACGCTAATTAATTTATAGGGAGGATAAAAGAATGAAGAAAGTATTATTGGTTTTCTTGGCATTGTGTTTGTGCATGGGGCCATTTCATGCACTGGGTGCAATCGGTGGCAGTGAGGGCAAGGTTGTTTTTGAGGATGATTTTAATACACTTCAAGATGGCCCGTTTGCCGCAAGTGGATACTCCGTTGTCAATGACGCGGAAAATGGTAGCGTAAGTGTTGTCACAAAAGAAGATGACAGCAAGGATAAGTATGTGAAAAGCGTAGATTTTTCTGATAAATCAATTGGAATAAGCAGAAAATTCCCCTTGCAAAGCAAATTTTTTTCCATTGCTGTAGACATGATAAACGAAGGGCCGGATTTGGCTTTAGGTCCATGGTTAACATTGGGTGGCGGTTGGCCATATGCGAATGCAGTTACATTCTCCGGTACGTCATGTAATGTATGGAACGGTGAAAAAACCGTGAAAGTAGCGAGTGTTATACAAGGGCAATGGTATAGAGTCATCATGGTGTTAGATACCGAAAAGAATAGCACCGATGTATATTTGGATGGCGTGTTAGTGAAAGAGGGGGCTATCCATCGAAAACTTGCCGATGGAAAAACGCATACCGGTGGGATTGATTCTTTTTCCTTTATCACCAGTTCCACAAAGGGAAAAGAAAAGTGTAGCGCCGGCATCAACAACATTAAGATTTATGATGGATTGCCGCCAAAAGATGCATTTGTATCGGCCCCCAAATCGGCAAATGCAATCACTACGCCTATACAGTCACCATCGCCTACCACTGCATCCGTTGACACAACCCTTTTGGGCGATAAAATGATACCCAAGGTGCTACCCGCATATGGCGAAGCACTCAAAGCGTTGAGAACAAAAATATTCGATAGTGTTGTTTTGTTTTTAGATACGCCTGCTACCCTGGTAAAGGGTTCGTATACCAATGTAGACCCGGATAACAACCTGGTGGTTCCTTTTACCGAGAACGACAGAACCCTAGTCCCGGTTCGATTCATTTCTCAAAACTTTGGAGCGCAGGTATCCTGGAATGAAAGCACGCAAGAGGTGGGCATTGCTCAGGGAAATACTAAAATCACCCTAACCATCGGCAGCAAAGTGATGAAAGTGGGAGATAAAGAGGTAACACTGGACACGCCGGCCAATACCTATAACGGCAGAACCCTCATTCCTCTTCGCGCACTGGTGGAAGCACTGGGCAAAAAGGTGCTATGGGATGATAGAGGACTCATTGCCATCAGCTCCAATGATTTATCCCTTACCGAAGCGGAAAAGGATATACTGTGCCTCATGTTCGTCAATCCCAATGAGCAAGGTGCATACGGCGCTCACTCCAATGTGATGGTTAGCTCAAGATGGTATCGAAGCGGTCCGAATGAGATTCAGGGAGATATCGGTACGCTGGATATGATCAAACGCTTTATGGCAACCGATAACACATGGTCCTATATTACCAAAGAAAATCAAATCAAGTCAATCGTCAATTTAGGCGTTTCTTTTCAAGGGACAAATAATATGATTCAAGGGTGGAATGGCAAAAAAGGAGAGGGAACTCCCGGAAGCTCACTCGATTATGATGGGAAACCAATTGTACCACCCGGATTTACATGGGGTTCGCCTTCAGGCTGTATTAACAATGAAGCGTATGTGCAAACCGTGCTCAAGCTGGCTTTGGAGGCTGTCGCTGCAGGAGCAACGGCATTTCAACATGATGATGCAGGTGCAAATTACGGATTAGCAGGTTACGCACCTTGTTTTTGCGAACATTGCATGAAGGGATTTACCGAATTTTTAAAGCGGTCGTACACGAGTGATCAAATAAAAGAGATGGGGATAGATAATTTTAGTGACAGCTTTAATCTCAAAACCTATTGTATAGAAAAGGGGCTTAAAACAAAAACACAGTGGGATGCAGAGCATATTGTAAAAAAATCGAAGATATATCTTGCTTTTCAGGCGTTTAATTTAGAAAGCAACAGAAAGTACTATGCAAGAATAAGAAAGACCTTATCGGAAGCAGCAAAAACAGATGTAACGCTTATGGCAAATGAACATGCATGGTGGACAAACAGTTTGGCAATTGAACAACAGATTATGCGCAATAGTTTTGACTATGGACATGCTGAGAACTATGATAATTTCAACATTCGCAACCTAGGCGGTGCCGGAACATTTTTTGCAGCGGTGGATGCACCCATTATCATGACGCAAATATCCAAAGCCAAAAGGGCGGATGCACTTAGAACAGGCATTGCAACAGCATATGCAACCGGCCACTTTGGACTTGTGCCATGGGATGTATTTTTAAGTGGAACAGAACCTCGCCATTTTGGAACAATTTACGAATTTGGTGATACTTTTAGCTTTATAAGAGAGAATAATTTCTTATTCAATCAGTATGAGCTATATAGCAAGGTGAAGGTTTTAGTCAATTGGTCGGATATCACAGGAGAAGAAAATAATCGGTTGAAAAACTTCTTATTTTTGTTATTAAAAGCCGGCATACCCTTTGAAATGGCCATTGTATCATACGATGATAAGTATATTATCAGAAATCTGAGCGAAAACATTTTTGATGATGCAAGCCATATCATTTGCTATAGCAGTATAGAGGGATTGCAGGAGAAAGATAAAAAAATCATAAATGCAAGTAGTGCAATCAAAATGAACAAAGATAATGTAAAATTGGATGAGATTGAGCAAATAAAAATAGAAGGCTCAAAGGATATTTACTCCAAAATAAGAGCAAAAGGCCAGCAAAAAGTCATCCATCTTTTGAATGATGCAACTTTTATTAAGCAAAAAAACATTAAAATTAAAGTGCCGAAGTCCTTTGTGGATGCGACTGGAGATATTTATTTATACAGACCCGGAAGAGATGCTGTTTCATTAAAAGCTACAGTTCAGGACGAATTTGTAGAGGTTTCCATAGATGAGATGGAAAACTGGGCAATTTTGGGCTTTGGAACAGAGAATAAAACCACGACTTTTGATATTGCAAATGAAATAAATGCATTTAATGTAGGTAATCCATGTGCTTGGGGAGAGGCAAAGGGCGATTTTCATTCTTTAAGCGTTTCCTCTAAGGGTTTGGGTATTGGCACAAGCACTCCGCTTGATACTGCACTATCCGACCAAGGCACCTACGTATTTAATCACATCAGGGCTCCATATTATAATGATTTTAATGTGGAAGCGAAGGTGATGGCCGATACAGGAATTCATGGCATTATGCTAAGAGAAAGCGCAGCGTCCAATTCCAAAATGGTTTCGCTTACAATTCAAAACGGCAAAGCAATCCTCAGTAGCAGGATAGAGACAAATGGTGATGTTTTTGAAAAGCAAGTGGGGGGTGAAGGCAACTACCTTAAGCTTGTGAAAACAAATAACATGGTAAGCGCATATCAATCCATCGATGGGATAAACTACACCGAATTAGCAAAGATAAACATGACCTTCCAATTAGCGACAGCCGGCGTATTTAGCGCCAAAGGAAGTGCAAATTACGAAAATATAAAAGTTGGTATGCTTATGTCTTCGCTGAAAAAAGAGAACATCAGCAGCTTGGAATTTCAACAAAACGGTGTAGATATCAAGTTAGGCAGCCCTTATTACAATCCCATAACAGCGGTCATCAATGGTCAAAAAGTGCTCGTGGATAGTCAGATGGCAACCTTTGAGTCCAGCGATCCACAAATTGCTTCTGTGAACAAAGATGGTATTGTGACAGGGCATACAATAGGCAAGGTTACGATAACAACCAAAGTAAAATTGGCAGATGGGGAAATGGTTAACACCACCGATTTTAGTGTGGTGGATAAGTTGATTTTGTATAAACAGGATTTTGAAAATGTTTCTATTCCAAACGATACAATGCAAGTCAACAACACGGGTATCAAAATAGAAAACGGTAAGCTGTTTGTAAAGACGAATGAATCAGGAAAAACATCCGATATTACAATAAAATTCAAACCACAAAATACAAATATTGCATATGAATTTGACTATAGCGCCAAATTTGGTACAGATAGCCTTACAACCGGTAGCCGAGTGGCTTATATTGATAATATGGGTATTTCACTTACTGCAGATGCAAAAGGATTTGCCTATTTCTTTGGGGACAGCCAAAAAGTAATAAAACCCATAGAACAAGGCAAAACCCATAAAATTAAAATCGTAGCAAAATATAGCGAAGCAGTTGTTGATATTTACATTGACAATGAAAAGGTTGTAGAAAATGGTCCTTTTAGAGGAACGGCTGCACCTTCGGGTTCCATTGCCTTTGGCGGTTGGAGGCTTGGAATGGATTCTGTTTACGAATGGGACAACCTCATCATCTCTTCCGTCGATGCATAAAGAGATTGCAGATGCTCAAAAGAAAAAATAATTGATGCGAAAGAGGATAGTAGGGTTGCTATCCTCTTTCAATTTACGCCAAACCCACATATTTCTTCTTAAAATTATAATTATTTTTTGCGTATTTTTGTTACATGAGCTAATCCTTGAAAACGCTTTATTTCTGCACATTTAAAAAAAACCACAAAAAATATGGAAACTGACGCGAAAATTGTTGCATTTTCTCATGAATTCATGTATAATTAAGTCTATGTGCTGCGAATTAATAAGTGGGAAGACTTCCCTGAAACATAGGAGGATTTCATGACAAGAAAACATAGGTTGTATATCGCTATTATTATGATACTGATCATAGCAGTTTTTTCTGGATGCCAAAACAAGCTCCAGTCTGTGAAAATGCCGGATTCGCAGGAAACTGAAAAACTGGCAGCTGCCACCCCAGTGCCACCTGTGAACAAGTATTATGACAGTTATATGTCGGGGAAACGTCCCATTGCAGTGATGATTGATAATGACGGCGAATCCTCTCGTCCCCATGCAGGGCTGGAAGATGCATGCATGGTATATGAGGTTGTGGTGGAAGGCGGAGCAACAAGATTGATGGCAATTTTCAGAGGAGTAAACACCGAAAAGATTGGTCCTGTGCGTTCCTCACGCCATTACTTTTTGGATTACATGAAGGAATATAATTCGATATATGTGCATTTTGGTTGGAGTCCTCAGGCAGGCAGCGAAATCACATCCACCAATATTGAAAAAATTAACGGCATTTTATCCTCGGATGCAGGGGCGTTTTGGCGAGAGGCCAAGTATAAAGGGGATTATCACAGTGCATATACCAGCATGAAAAAGATAGGGGAATATGCAGATACCAAAGGCTTTGCAAGAACTTCGGACAAGCGCCCTTTGCAAATGTCAAGTGTATTCATCGCACCGAAGGGGGATGCGGCCGAAAAAATTTCGCTGAAGTATGCAGGCTTTTATCGTGTGGGATATACTTATGATGCTGAGAAAAAGCTTTATATGCGCAGTATCAATGGGGCGCCGCATTTATCCCAAAAAAAAGAGCAGCTTAGTGCGACCAATATTATCATCATGTCTGTCAAGAATTATAATATTGGCGATGGCAGTCCCAGGCAGCAGGTGGAAACGGTGGGGACCGGAGGAGGCTATTATATTAGCGGTGGTAAAAGTCAGGCCATCACATGGTCGAAAAAAACAAGAGATGGTGTAACGAAATTTACAGATGCAGATGGCAAGGACATTGTGCTAAATCCGGGGCAGACATGGCTGCAAGTGGTTCCTGTGGAGAATAATGCTGTCATTGATTAAAATTTAGAAAAATGTATTGACATATTGAAAAATGTATGGTAGATTAGTTTCAAAGAACAAAACTAAATATTGTGTTTTAAGGTGCGCATTGCGCTTAATAGGGAATCAGGTGATATGCCTGAACGGTCCCGCCGCTGTGAAGGGGAGCCTGCTGCAGATACCACTGTTGAAAAACGGGAAGGTGCAGTAAGGTGATGATCCTAAGTCAGAAGACCTGCCTTGAAATAAGAGAACACCCTACGGAGCATAGGAGGTGTAGTACATATTTCATGTGTATGTTGTAAGCCGTAGCCGTTGCTGCGGCTTTTTTGTTGAGAATGTGGTTGAAACAGATTGATTGGAGGAATAAAAATGAACAGAGTTTTAAGGAGCATTTTTTGTGTTTTGCTCATTTGTATTTTAGCAGTAGGCGTCTTTCCGGCGCAGGCTATAGCATCAAATACGGCTCAGACCGGTGCAGAGCACGGAGTGCAATACTACATAGACAATAAGTCTACAATACAAATAGGATGGTGGGATTATATTGCCCTATCTTCGGCAGGTTATGAGGCCCAAGGATTTGCCTTTGAAAAGCAAGCGAGCACGCAGGCCGCCAAGGTTGCATCCAATATCATTGCAGGCGTGATTACCAAGGCGGATACTTTGCAAGATGTGGAGAGTTTGCAAACATTTTACGCAAATGGGAAATATGGTAGCACATCTAATGACCAGATTTGGTCAATCATTGCTTTGCATATGGCAGGCGCAGAATTTGATAGGCAAAAAGCTGCACAGGAAATGATAAGGATCCAGTTGGCGGATGGCGGCTATGCATTCTCCGGCACCATAGGTGATGTGGATATGACCGGAATGGCCTTGAGCGCGCTGGCCATTTTGAAGAGCCAAACAGGAATTGCGGCGGCAATCACGAAAGCCGTGGGTTTCCTATCAAATGCACAGCAGCCAAGCGGTGGCTTTAAGGACAGGGATTTTCCCGAATATTCTTATCATGGCGAAGTCAATCCCAATTCCACTGCGGTTGCACTCATTGGGCTTATCGATGCGGGAATTGATATTTCGCAGAGTAGCTGGATAAAGGGTGGTAGAAGTATCATAGATTCGCTGCTGGACTTTATGCTCTCTAGCGGTGGATATTATATTCCGGCGGTGCCTACAGCGGCAAATCAAATGGCAGTAGCGCAGGTATTAACCGCTTTTGAGGCTGCCATTTGCGGAGAAAGCGTATTTTTAAATGTACCAACGCCGGTGCATATCATCAGCAGTGCAACTGCTTCCCCAGAGCCAACATCGCTTGTAACGGCAACGCCTTCGCAGGCGCCGAGTGTTACACCGGAACCCAGTGCTACGCCGGATCCCAGTGGCGGAGAAAAGGAAGTGTCCTTGAAAGTAATAGGCCATAGCGGCATTATCGCTGTAACTGCGGGAGGATATAAAAGCAGTGCCACCACAGCATATGAACTGCTGGAAGAGGTTTTAACAGAGCAAAATATCACATGGAAAGCGGAAAGCTCCACTTGGGGAAAATATATTCAGTCCATAGCAGGGCAGCAGCCGTATAGCGACGGATACTGGGCGTTTTCTGTCAATGGTCAAATGGCGGCCGTTGGGGTAGATATCTATGTGCTTATGCCGGGCGATGAAATACAGCTTCACTATGATGGATAT